>NZ_JBBMEK010000208.1:0-6001 GCF_040096555.1 Coprococcus intestinihominis
ATGATGCATCGTTTCAACTGCCTGGTGAGAGGCCATTTTGATGATATTGAGATTGTCGGTTTTAAGACACAGTTTACTATGGCTTACGGTGAGACGGAGAAATATCCGTTTATTCATGTCGATAAGGGAACAGGCATGAACAAAGGAACAGCCAATGAAGGCATTCGCGACCATAATTTCTTTGCGACTTATCTGGTAGGCCCTTTCTTGATCCTAAATCCGCTGTTCACAAAATACCTGTTGAATGATGTGATGAAACTGGATGCAAAGTTGGCCTTTGAACCGGTGATCATGCAGGCATATGAACGCCGCGTCAAAGAATTTAATGATCCGAAGACCGAATTTTAAAATCTAATCTTATATACTGCATAGGCAGCATATTTTTGCACAGACTAAGAGCAGCTTACAGAACTGTTTTTGGAGGTGTGCAAAAGTGATGAATATACAGAAATGTGCAATTGTAGGCTGCGGCGCCGTTGGGGCGACCGCAGCCTATACTTTACTTGGGAGCGGTCTTTTTAATGAATTGGTGCTGATCGATATCAATCAGAAAAAGGCAGAAGGAGAAGCCATGGATATCGGTCACGGTGTGCCCTTTATCCATCCCGTGGAAATTTATGCGGGTACCTATGAGGATTTGGCGGATGCGTATCTGGTGATTGTGACAGCCGGAGCCAATCAGCTGCCGGGAGAGTCGAGGATCAATCTGACAGAAAAAAATGTCCGGATTTTTCAGTCCATTATTCCGGAAATTGTCCGTTACAATACGGAATGCCTGCTGCTTATTGTTGCCAATCCGGTGGATATTCTGACAACTGTGGCCCTACGTCTGTCCGGTTTTCCACCGGAGAGAGTTATCGGCAGCGGAACAGTACTGGATTCTTCCAGGTTCAAGTACCGTCTGGGAGAGTATATCGGTATAGACCACCGCAATGTTCATGCATTTATTATTGGGGAACATGGTGACAGTGAGGTGGCGGTCTGGAGTTCAGCCACAGTATCCGGCATAGCTGTGAGGGATTTTTGTGATGAACTGGGGATTGTCTTTACACGGGAGCAGATGGATGAGATCGTCCGGGACGTGAAAAACAGTGCCTATGAGATTATAGAGAAAAAAGGAGCCACATTTTATGCAGTAGCGCTGGCAATCCGACGTATTGCGGAAGCGCTGATCCGGGATGAACATTCCCTGTTGACCGTGTCCGGGTATTGCAGCGGAGCCTATGAGATTGAAGATGTCTGTATTGGGCTTCCGATGATCCTGGGCAGGGATGGCATTGAGAATATTGTGGAAATTCCGTTGAATCAGTTAGAAAAAGATAATCTTCATGAATCTGCCGATGCGCTGAAAAAGGTTTTGGCGGATATGGGTATTAATTAAGATGAAAAATGCATAGATTAAGCCAGGAGTATCAATAGATAAGGTGATGCCCTGGCCTTTCAATAAAAGGCGGCAGGCAGGACCTGAAAGGACGGTTTGTGAGTGAATGACTGGATTAAACAAATAGGTCAATTCCTAATGGTTGCTTTAGGCATATTCTGTACATTGTTCATTCTAATACAAAATCCTGCGGCAGCGGCGGAGACTGGGCAGCAGGAGGAAAAAGAGAAGCTGTCATTAAACGCCCGCGCAGCAGTACTGATGGATGCTGACAGTGGGCGTATTCTTTACGGCAAAAATGAAACAATGGTCTTTCCTATGGCCAGCACAACAAAAATTATGACATTGATCGTGGCATTGGAACATAATGAACCGGATCAGATTGTGATGGCTTCAGCAGGGGCATCTGCTATGCCGGAAGTTCGTCTGGGTGTTCATGAGGGGGAACGCTACCGTATGGAAGATCTGTATTATGCCATGATGCTGGAATCTTTTAATGACGCAGCTATGATGATTGCTGAAGGTACCGTCGGCAGCGTAGAAAATTTTGCAGAACTGATGAATGAAAAAGCGATATCCCTTGGATGTACGCAGACATATTTTATAACGCCGAACGGGTTGGACGCTGCGGACGAAAAAGGTGTGCACAGCTCTACAGCAGAGGATATGGCGAAGATCATGCGATATGCGATCGACAATGAAGATTTTTTAAAAATTACACAGACAGCGGATTATTCTTTTACGGATTGTGATAGGAAAAGAAGTTTTGAGGTACATAATAAAAACGTCCTTTTGACCATGATGGATGGTGTACTATCCGGAAAAACCGGGTATACGGCAGATGCGGGCTACTGTTATGTCTGCGCTGTAAAAAAAGATGACCGTACATTTATCGCATCACTTCTTGGCAGCGGATGGCCGCCGCATAAAGGTTACAAGTGGTCGGATGTACAGACACTGCTGGACTATGGCGACAAGAATTATCGTTATCAGACTATTGATATCAGCAAAGGAGTTCCGGATAGGCAGGTACATGTTATGAACGGGGAACAGGATTTTGCTACCGTGAGAGCAAAACAGACAAATTACAGGTTCCTTTTAAGTTCGGAGGATAAAGTACATGTGGAGAGCGTGCTTCCTGGACAGTTGGAAGCACCGGTGGAGGCAGGACAGTCAGTGGGCAGTATTCAGGTGTTTGTGAATGGTGATTTGACGGCGGAAAATGATTATGTCACAATAAATAAAATAGATGCCCGATGTACTTGGATAGAACGCTTGTTAAGAAAATAAAGAATTGTCTGTCGGAGGCAGATAGGGAGCTTTTTGTTTTGTTGATAAATTATTGAAATAATACAAATATTATCGATAAAAATAGTAAAAATATACAAATGTACTTGAAGCAATACAATTAGTCTGGTAAAATAACAGATAAGAAACGGCAAAGTTTTTGTCAGTTAAGAGAGGATGAGGGCATAATTATGAGTCAGGTTAAGGCAATGTCTGCCGTGGAACGTATTGAGAGTTTGTTGGATGCCGGAAGTTTTATCGAAATCGGTGCTTCTGTTCATGCAAGAAATACGGATTTTAACATGCCGGAGAAGCAGACGCCGGCAGATGGCGTAATCACAGGATATGGTACGATCGACAGCAATCTTGTCTATGTATTTAGTCAGGATCCATCTGTGATGGGCGGAGCGATCGGAGAGATGCATGCGCGCAAGATTGAGAAGATCTATGAACTGGCATTGAAGATGGGTGCGCCGGTGATTGGTATGTACGATTGTGCGGGCTTAAGATTGCAGGAAGCAACAGATGCACTGGATGCACTTGGAAGATTATACAGACAGCAGACGGCGGCTTCAGGTGTAATTCCGCAGTATGCAGCTGTGTTTGGTCAGTGCGGCGGCGGTACAGCTTTGCTGGCGGCATTATCAGATTTTACTTTTATGGTGAAGGACACAAGCGCACTTTTTGTGAATGCACCGAATACACTGGATGATAGTTGCGGTGCAGCTGAGCGGTATGCCGGTGCAGAGTTTCAGGGCAGGGAGACTGGCAATGCGGATTTTGTCTGTGAGAACGAAGAGACATTGCTGGCACAGCTGCGTGAGCTGGTGCTGATGCTTCCGTTTAATCAGGAAGATGTTCTGGATTATGACGTATGCGAAGATGATTTGAACAGAAAGATTGCAGACTATTCAGGAACAGGTGATGTGGCACAGGTACTGAAGGATATCACGGATGTCGGCAGATATGTGGAAGTAACGGCCGGTTATACCAGAGAGATGGTGACAGCTTTTGTTAAACTGAACGGACTTACTGTCGGTGCAGTGGCCAATAGAACAGAGATTCTGGATGAGAATGGTGAGGCAGCTGAATCATTTAACGGCAAGTTGACAACAGAAGGACTTCAGAAAGCAGCAGATTTTATTCGTTTCTGTGATGCATTTTCAATTCCGGTGCTGTCTCTGGTTTCTGCAACCGGCTTTGATACAACCGTGGCCAATGAAAAGAGTGTTGCCAGAGAAGCAGCCAGACTGATTCATACTTTTGCGGATGCATCCGCACCGAAGGTGACATTGTTGACAGGTGAAGCTTACGGCAGTGCTTATCTGACCATGAATTCAGGACATATCGGTGCAGATCTTGTTTATGCATGGCCGACGGCGTCTGTTGGCATGATGCCTGCAGAGAATGCGGTAAAGATTATCTACAATGATGAGATAGATGCTTCTGATGATGCACAGGGACTGATCGCAGAGAAGGCAGCAGCTTATGCGGCTCTTCAGACGAGTCCTGAATCTGCGGCAGGCAGAGGTTATGTGGATGCGGTGATTGAACCGGAGAGCACAAGACAGCATTTGATCGCAGCATTTGAGATGCTTTATTCAAAGCGAGCCGTACGACCTTCTAAGAAGCACAGTACGCTGTAATTGGAGGCGCTATCTATGAAGAAGAAATTAATGGCTTGTGCGGCTTTTTTGCTGCCGACGCTGGCGCTTACCGGCTGTGGTTCACAGTTTGGAGATAAGATGGTAAGAGCCGGAATGAATACATTGATGGGTATGGGAACAGTCTTTGTTGTTCTGATATTCATTGCATTTCTCATATCAAGATTTAAATACATCAGTCAGCTGGAGAACTGGTTTAGAAACCGTAAGACGAAGAATGAACAGGCAGTTACTGAGACTGTTGCTGAAGAACCGGCGGCAGATGAGGAAGAAATTGATGAAACGGATGATCTGGCTCTTGTGGCAGTGATTACTGCTGCACTGGCTGCATCCCTTGAGACATCACCGGATAAGTTAATCGTCCGTTCAATTCGAAGAAAAAGTACGAACCGTTGGTAGGAGGATAAGTAATTATGAAAAACTATATTGTGACCGTTAATGGTGTCAGCTATGAAGTTTCTGTTGAGGAAGTAGGAGAGGGTCAGACAGCAGCGCCTGCAGCCACTCCAGTGAAAGCCGCTCCTGTAAAGGCAGCAGCCCCTGCTAAGAAGGCCAAAGCATCCGGAGCAGCAGGCTCTGTGAAGGTTTCTGCACCAATGCCAGGCAAGATCATTGCAGTGAAGAAAGATACCGGTGCTGCAGTGAAGAAGGGCGAAGTCATTCTTGTCCTTGAAGCGATGAAGATGGAGAACGAAATTGTTGCACCGCAGGATGGCACAGTTGCATCTGTGAATGTTGGAGCCGGTGATGCGGTTGAAGCCGGTGATGTTCTCGCAACGATGAATTAATGTCACTGTTAATTTAATTCATCTGTACGGGAGGCTTCAATATGGATTATATTTTTACAACATTAGGAAATCTCGTCCATCAGACTGCATTTTTCAATCTGACGGTGGGAAATTTCATCATGATATTTGTGGCATGCTTTTTCCTGTATCTGGCCATTGGACGCGGTTATGAGCCGCTTCTTCTTGTGCCGATCGCATTTGGTATGCTTCTGGTCAATCTGTATCCGGATATCATGAAAACTGTGGAGGAGGCGCTGCGGACGGCAGTACATCAGCGGGACTTTTGCATTATTTCTTTCTGGGAGACGAGTGGGGCATATGGCCGTCACTGATCTTCCTTGGTGTCGGTGCCATGACAGACTTTGGACCGCTGATTGCCAATCCTGCCAGCTTTCTTCTGGGAGCAGCAGCACAGTTTGGTATTTTCTTTGCTTATATTGGCGCTATGTGTCTTGGATTTGAAGATGCAGCGGCTGCAGCAATTTCCATTATCGGCGGTGCGGACGGCCCGACATCCATATATCTGGCCAGTAAGCTGGGACAGGCACATCTTATGGGACCGATTGCCGTAGCGGCATATTCCTATATGTCCCTGGTGCCGATCATTCAGCCGCCGATCATGAAGGCACTGACAACAAAAGAAGAACGTTCCATCAAGATGGAGCAGTTAAGACCGGTATCCAAACTGGAGAAAATCCTTTTCCCTATCATTGTTACTGTTGTGGTCGTACTGATTTTGCCTTCAACAGCACCTCTTGTAGGTATGCTGATGCTGGGTAATCTTTTCAGGGAAAGCGGTGTGGTTAAACAGCTTGCTGAAACAGCATCTAATGCCATGATGTATATCATCGTTATTCTTCTTGGTACATCCGTTGGTGCCA
>NZ_JBBMEK010000209.1:0-5987 GCF_040096555.1 Coprococcus intestinihominis
ATCCAACAGCAGAAAATCATAATGTTTCAGCCATCCGCCTGATTCTCTTTTATACATATTTTCTCTCCTCTGTATGTTCTTCCCCAATGAACGTGTTTGATTCAAGCCTGCATGCTATATGAATCTCTTTTTAGTCATATTTTACGCTGAGAGCGCATATTTGCCGCGGAAGAACAAAAAATTTTCCTTTTTCATAAAAAGAATACTCATATTTATTATAACGGGCAAAACTATTTTGTCAACAGAGACGGCGCCGTTTTTGTATGATTCCGTCGACTTTTTAACGAAAAGGCAACATTTTGCAGCATATACTAAAGATTTATTAACATTCATCAACAAAAAAAGGAATATTCAAATGATATGTATCATTCAAATATTCCTCTTGTCTATCCACGATATGTTATAAAATCATTAACTAAATATGCCTAAGCGCACTACACCATCGCCTTTTTTATGGCATCCAACAGTTCATCATATGTCTCATAAGCCGGAATATCCGGATAATCGGCCTTGATCTTGTCTGTGCTTCTGAACAGAAAGCCCGCCTTGCTGGCCTGGATCATGCCCAGATCGTTATAGGAATCACCGCTGGCAATGGTCTCAAATCCGATGGACTGCAGCGCCTTGACTGTGCTGAGCTTTGACTGCTCTGTACGCATCTTGAAGCCTGTGATCTCGCCGTTGTCTGCTACTTCCAGTGTGTTGCAGAATAATGTCGGCCACCCCAGCTTCTCCATCAGCGGTGTGGCAAACTGTGTGAAAGTATCACTGATCAGAATCACCTGTGTGAAGGTTCTGAGCTCATCCAGGAATGCCTTCGCCCCCGGCAGCGGATCAATCTTCGCAATAGTCTCCTGGATTTCTTTCAATCCAAGGCCATGCTCCTTCAGGATTCCCAGACGCCAGTTCATAAGTTTATTGTAATCCGGTTCATCACGGGTTGTCTTCTTCAGTTCAGGGATACCGCTGGCTTCTGCAAATGCAATCCAGATCTCCGGTACCAATACGCCTTCAACATCCAAACAGGTAATATACATAACAGATAACTCCTTCCATTCTGATGGTCCATTTTCCACTCTCTGATCCATAGCTGATACATTTCTCAGATTCCTCTATGGAATAGTACCACTTTACTGCGTTGAAATTATCTTATCACACTTTTCCCGGGGATACAAGATATATGCAGGACTATTTTCGCCCAAAATGAAACAGGCCCTTCTTTTCATAGGGTTCGCTTGTATAATCTACCATTTCATAACCAATATCTTTAATCTGCTTCTTGGCCCAGGGAATATCCAGTTCTGCATCACTGAAGATCACTGTCTCTCCATCCTTGGCAGAAGATGTCACTTTCTTCACCTTGAAATTCTTGCGGATCAGCTCATTCATATGTGCCTCACACATACCGCACATCATACCATCAATTTTCAATACTGTTTTTACCATAATTCTGCATTTCCTTTCGTCATTCACTCAAGGCTCACCGTTTCTGTCTAATTCCATATTTATCGCGGAAGTCATGCTGTTTTTCTCACAGATATGTCATCCTGTTGACATACTGTTTCTATATGTCAATATACCCCCCAGGGGGTGCATGTCAATACATAATAACGAAAGCTTGATGTGTTTTTTTATCAATAATACTCTACGGTAATCTCCTGCTCTCCGACAATCGGTGTATGACCACCGCCGTCGTCCAGCGTATATTGCACCCGGATATTCAATCCTACCTCGTTCTCTTCCATAGAATAGGTCTCTGTATGCAGCAGAAACTTTGCCCCCACCATGTAGGCTTTATAATCTACCATTGTTGCTGTCAATGGATCAAAGAGCATATCACATGTAATCGCGCCCACACGATGCAGCAGCATTTTCTCATGATCTGCAAAAATACCGTTCTTGGTAATGGCATTGCCCGTATAATCTGTATAGGCCAACATATGCTGCCTGCCGTCCCATTTGTATTCTCCGGTTGTCTCCCACAGGTTCTCAACACCTTCCACAACACTCCGAATGCGAATATAAACGTTTCGAACTTCTGAACTTGATTTCACAGTTGTTTCTTCCATATATATATAATCCTGTTCCATTCATCTGTCTCACTTTCATTTGTTCTCTATGCATGATTTTCTTCTCTATTAATATAGCTTTCCTAAGCAGGATGCATCACGGCAATCTGTTCCAGGTATAACCATTTACTTACGTTTCCAGGCCCCTGTTTCATCCTCAATTCCGAACTTTGCCGGATCAAAGACCGGATTCTTGCCTTCCTTCTTCTGCTGTTCGTAATCCTCCAGAATGGCCGATGCCTTCGGCGCCAACAGAGCAATGGCAATGATATTGGCCCAGGCCATAAGTCCGTAGCCGATATCGCCCATGGACCAGATAGCATCTGCATTCACAATGGCTCCGAAAAATGAGGCTGAAAGGAAAACGGCACGGCAAATATTGACAGCCAATTTGCTGTTGTGGGTGAGATAACGGATATTCGCTTCTGCCTGATAACAATATCCCGTCATAGATGTAAAGACAAACAGCACAATGATGATCGCCAGCGCCTTGCCGCTCCATGTACCGTATGTATTCATCAGCGCATACTGTGTCCATTTGATACCGGCTTCAATGCCGCCTGTCTGGTCAAGGAGCAGATTGCCTGCGCCGTCACAGACATCAAATGTACCTGTCAGCAAGATGATCAGGGCGGTTGCTGTTCCGATAAATAAGGTATCCACATAAATGGAAAACGACTGAATCAGTCCCTGTTTCGCCGGATGAGAACATTCTGCTGCCGCGGAGACGATGGCACCGCATCCCATACCTGCTTCATTGGAATAAATACCTCGCTTAACGCCCCAGGAAACAGCAGAACCAAGAATCCCGCCAAAAACTGCATGTTTGCCGAAGGCTGATGAAACCACCATTCCAAGAATTCCCGGAAGCTTTGTGATATTGAGTCCAAGAATAACAACCGCTGCCACAATATATATACCGCACATCACCGGCGCCAGCATCTCGGCGATCTTGGCGATACGCTTGATACTGCCGTATACAACAATACCGAGGATCACACAGCAAATGGCGCCTACCAGAATCTTATTCACTGAAAATGCTTCCTCAAAAACCGTCACCAGTGAATTGATCTGAACCCCGGGCATCAGAAATCCCGGGCCAAGAAATGCCACCATCGCAAACAAAATAGCATACGGCTTGCATTTAAGTCCCTTCTCGATATAGTAGGCCGGTCCGCCCATATACTCACCATCCGGATTCTTTACCTTATAGGCCTGCCCCAGTGCCGACTCCGTGTAAGCAGAAGCCGCACCGATCAATGTGATGATCCACATCCAGAAAACGGATCCCGGGCCACCGAAATAAATGGCCGATGCCACACCGGCAATATTGCCCATGCCCACACGAGCACCCACTGTTGTTGCAAAAGCCTGAAACGGTGTAATACCGTTCTCACTCTCCTCTTTGGCTCCAAGTAAATGCACCATTTCCTTCAAAAAACGAATCTGAGGGAATTTCATGCGAATGGATAAATAAAGACCGACACCCAGACAGAGCAGCACAAGAACCATGCTCCAGATCATAGAGTCTACATGACCGACAAATTGTGAAAATGCTTCCATAAAAACGTTAAAACCTCTTTCCAACCGACACATTGACAAAACAAAATCCTGATAGACAAATCTATCAGGATTCTGACAAATAAGCCCGGTTAATTAAGCAATAATGGTATTATCATACGCTAAATTTCTGCAAAAATCAACCATCACAGGCAAAAAATGTTTATTTTTTAGTACATTAACGTGAGAAATCTTCTTCAGTGCTTTTATCTCTATTCATTAATACTATATTTACTTTTAGGACTGATGTGCCACAACGCGTACCGGCTGTCTCTTTTTCCTGACAATAGAAGCTGCAACCACGCCGGCCATTACCAGCATTGCGCCCATATAACCCTTCCCGGACAAAGTCTCATGCAGGAAAATGTATGAGAATACCGCTGAAAAAACCGGTTCCAGTGCAAACAAAAGGCCTGTATGTTCCGGTGTTGTATACTTCTGTGCCATTGGCTGCATCACGAATCCAAAGGCGCTGCATACAAATGCCAGGCCCAAAATTGCAATCCACTGGAAACCACTTGACGGCAATGTCGGTGTTTCAAGCATAAATGTGCAAATGACACCATACAGCGCTGCAAATCCAAGCTGCCAGATGCCAAGGAGCATTCCGTCCTCTTCCTGTGCAAACTTGTCCGTCAGCAGAATCTGCACCGCATACACAGCTGCACCTGCAAGACAGAGAATATCACCGCTGTGGAACACCAGTGACTGCTGCAGGGTCAGCAGACAAATGCCTGTCATCGTCAGCAGAATACTCAAAACATTCTGGTGATCCGGCATTTTCTTCTTGATCACCGCATGAAAAATCGGCACCAGCACAACGGTTGTACTTGTCAGAAAACCGCCATTGGAAGCGGATGTTGTCTGAAGGCCATGCATCAGAAACGCAAACAGCCCAAAAAGGAACAAGCCAAGAACTGCACCTTTCATCATCACACGCTTCGTTGTCTTCTTAAACTTTTTAAAAAACAAAAGTGAAACCGCAATAAATGCGATACCAAATCTTAATGCAATAATACAAAACGGCGGGATACCATCCAAACCAATCTTCATCAACAGATAGGAACTGCCCCATGCCATCGCAACCAGCGCCAGCATACTGTCCGCTCTCTGCTGCGTCCATCCATACTCTCTCATAACCTTATCCTACTCCTCTATCCTTATTTCAAGGTGTTTTTTAATTTGGCATTGCAAAATTTTACAAAACACCGCCTTGCTTTTTTGTTTTCCATGGAGTATTATACAACTATCTGAGTATTTGAAAAGAGAATAATATTAATGCTTATCATTCACAAAAGTTATGGAGTGTGCCTGCAATGATTTTAAACCGCTATGAAATTTTTCTGAAAACCGCCGAAATCGGCAATATTACCAAGACTGCTGAGATTCTTCACTATACCCAGGCCGGCATCAGCCATGCCATTGCCGCCTTGGAGAAAGAGACCGGATTTTCCCTTCTGGCAAGAAGTGCTTCCGGCGTCACCCTCACTGAGAACGGCAAACGCCTGCTGCCTTACATACAAACTCTGGTCAACGACCAGCATGGTCTCTCCCAGGCCATTTACGATATCAACGAAACGGTAGCCGGCACCCTGCGGATCGCCACCTTCACCAGTGTTTCCACCCAGTGGCTTCCGACCATCATCCGCAAGTTTCAGGCAGATTATCCCCTTGTGGAATTTGATCTGCTAGCGGGTGACTACGATGAAATCACAGAGCGTATTTTAAGCGGCCGCGTGGACTGCGGCTTTCTGACGGCTCCTGTTGCTGACCCGCTGGTCTTTCACCTGCTGTATAAGGATCCCATGAATGTCCTTCTTCCTGAAAGGCACCCCCTGACCCGGCAGGATGTTCTGACACTCCCGGAAATCAAAAAAGAGCCCTTGGTTTTGCCAACCAAAGGCTCTGATAATGATATTCAGGCAGTATTAAATTCAACCCGCGGCAAAACTAATGTCCGCTATGTCCTGAATGATGATTTGTCAGTTATCTCCATGGTATCTCACGGATTCGGCATCACCATCATGCCGGAACTGATCCTGCGAAACCTCAATTACAGTTTGGAGATCCGTCCTATTGACCCGCCGCAGTACCGTGCCATCGGAATTGCTTCCATGCCGTTAAACCGTGTTTCTGTACTAACAAAGACTTTCATTCAGTATCTGACTGACCCATCCAAAATCGACTTTAATGAACTTTGTTCTTGATCTCATCAACAATCTTCTCAACAAATTCATCAAGGCCCACAACTGTTGTATCTTTCTCGCCGTGAAGTCTGTAGGAAACCGTTCTGTTATCCTTCTCGTTGAAACCGATAACAAGAAGATATGGTACCTTCTGGATCTGTCCCTCACGCAT
>NZ_JBBMEK010000210.1:0-5971 GCF_040096555.1 Coprococcus intestinihominis
CTTTCACAAAGACAGTTTGGAATAAGGTGCCTTAATATAATATATTTATTTTGGTGCTTGAGGAAACTGGCGATTGAGAGATTATTGAGTATTAATTTGAAGACCAGGCAATTGGACATTTACTTGGATGAGCGCAGCAATCAGCAGATACCCAGCAGGTGCTTCCGGCGCAGCCGGTACTTAGGTGGTGCTTTTGATCACCTTATGTACCGTTGCTAGCGCCGGGCAACGCAAGTGTGCCTGCTGTGTATCTGCTGATTGCTGCGCTCTCTAAAAATAACAGAGCAATTGCCGGACGAAGGAGGCGTTTTTTTGGTTCCGGAAAGTTACAGATGGGAGTTTGTAAAGCAGGAAAGTGCCGGTGTGAAGCAGCTGGCAGCAGAGACCGGGTATCCGGAGGTGTTTGCAGGGTTACTGGCGGCAAGAGGTGTGCATAATAAAGAAGAGGCACAGCGGTTCCTTTATCCTTCAGAAAAGAATATGTACGATCCATTCCTGATGAAGGGAATGGAGGCAGCAGTCTGCCGGATCAGTCAGGCCATGGATGCCCATGAGAAGATAACAATTTATGGAGATTATGATGTGGATGGTATTACAGCCACCAGTATTTTATATTTATATCTGAGTAAAGCCGGTGCAGACGTGAATTATTATTTGCCGGACCGCATGACTGAGGGATATGGGCTGAATGAAAATGCTGTGCGCATGCTGGCAGAGACGGGGACAAAGCTGATGGTGACAGTGGATACCGGGATTTCTGCTGTCAAAGAGTGTCAGTTGGCAAAATCATTGGCGATGGATGTGGTTATTACGGATCATCATGAATGCCAGGAGAAGCTGCCGGAGGCTGTGGCTGTTGTGGATGCAAAACAGCCGGGAGAAAGCTATCCCTTCCTTTATCTGGCGGGATGCGGTGTGGCCTATAAACTGGTACAGGGGCTGAAAGCTTACAGAAATGATCAGACGGATATTACAGAATACCTGGAGCTTGCGGCTGTCGGCACAGTGGCAGATATTGTACCATTGTATGATGAAAACCGGATCATTGTCAGTGAAGGATTTAAGCGGATGAAACACCCTGCCAATATGGGACTTGGCAAATTGCTGGAAAGTGCCGGATATGACTTTAAGCGTAAGATAACCAGTGGATTTATCGGTTTCGGGCTTGCACCAAGGCTGAATGCCGGTGGGCGTATGGGGGATGCCAAAAGAGGCGTTCGTCTGTTTACGACGAGAGATGAAGAGGAGGCAGCAGCAATTGCAGCTGAGCTGGAGGTGGAGAACAGTCATCGCAAGGAAACGGAGCAGATGATTTTAAAACAGGTGACAGACCGGATCGAGGCATCTGATGCAATCAGAAACAGCCGGGTGATGGTGGTAGCCGGCGAAGGATGGCATCATGGGGTCATTGGTATTGTTTCATCCCGGATTAAAGATATGTTTTATCGGCCGAATATTTTGCTGTCTATAGAAAATGGCGTGGCAACAGGTTCTGCCAGAAGTATAGACGGATTCAATCTTTTTGAAGCCCTTTGTACGTGCAGTGATCTGATGATTAAATTCGGAGGGCATGCAGCAGCAGCAGGAATGTCATTGAAGGCAGAAAATGTACCGGAATTGTCCAGACGACTGAATGAATATGCAAAAATGCATATGGACAGCCAGATGCTGACACCTGTCCAGCGGCCGGAATTAAAGCTTCAGCCGTCAGAAGTAACCATAGAACTGATTGAATTGATCCAGAGAATGGAACCCTTTGGTCAGGATATGCCGGAGCCTCTGGCGGAAATTTCCGGACAGCTGAGTGAAGTCAGAAAAATCGGTGCAGACCGGGCGACACTGAGAATGACGGTGATGGACCGGAGACGCAGTCTGAATACAGTGGGATTTCGCCGAAGCATCATGGCGGATTACTATACAGCCGGCATGGAGGTATCAATTGCCGGAAATCTGGATATAAATTATTATATGGACAGACAGTATCCTCAGATGATTTTGAAGGATGTCAGGATTGCTCAGGATGACAACCTGGAAAAACTTCAGCATATTTTTGCATTAAGACATGTGACGGATGATTACAGGCTGTATTGTGATGCCAGGGACAAGCTGGATAAGTCAGTGTGCAGTCGGGTTTTTCGTTTCCTTCGGATGCAGATGAAGAAACAGGGGAATGAGACCGAAGGCAGTTTTATGATGGAAGATATCCCATTTGACAGCATACATTCAGCGGAGGAACATATATTTATGCTGATGCAGACACTGTATGTCTTTGAAGAACTGGGACTTATGCGGGTTGAAACGGCAGGACCGTATCTTCATTATGAAATGATCCCGGGAAAAACAGCTAAATTGATGGATTCAATGTGGTACAGGACGTATTTTGTCGATTTCGGGGCTTTTCAATAGAATCATTTATTGTTATAATTAAATTTATACGTGACTGCCCAAGGTTCGGCAGCTGCGATGAATTTGAGAAGACAAATATTCATATAGAAGGAGCAGTGAGTCTTATGAAAAAATTAGAAGAATATGTCAAGAGTATTCCTGATTTCCCGGAGAAGGGAATCATTTTCAGAGATGTTACCAGTGTTTTGCAGGATGCGGAGGGACTTCACTTGGCCATCGACCAGATGCAGGAGAAGTTGGAAGGTGTTGATTTCGATGTTGTTCTCGGTCCGGAATCCCGAGGCTTTATTTTTGGTGTACCCATTGCCTACAATATGCATAAGGCTTTTGTGCCGGTCAGAAAGAAAGGCAAGCTGCCGAGAGCAACGATCAGCCAGACATATGATCTTGAGTACGGCACTGCGACTATTGAGATACATAAAGACGCAATTCAGCCTGGACAGAAGGTTGTTATTATCGATGACTTAATTGCCACAGGCGGCACAACAGAAGCCATTATCAAGATGGTGGAAGAACTTGGCGGAGAAGTCGTCAAGATTGTTTTCCTCATGGAGCTGGCAGGACTGAAGGGCCGCGAGAGACTGAGCGGCTATGATATTGATTCAGCGATTATCTACGAAGGTAAATAATGACAGAAGAGGATGACGCAATATGAAGGACGATAAAAAAGAAGTAATGGGCACTGAAGAGCCATTTGAGGAGCAGGAGCTCATTCATACACAGGATTTCGAATCACCGGAGGTGCTGTATCAGCGCCTGATCAATAAAGTGAAGGAATATCATCCTTCAGATGATATCAGTATGATCGAGAAGGCATATAATATTGCCAATAATGCGCATAAGGGGCAGCTGCGTAAGTCCGGAGAACCTTATATTATTCATCCGCTCTGTGTAGCCCTGATCCTGGCGGATCTTGAGCTGGATAAGGAGACCATTGTCGGCGGACTTCTTCATGATGTGGTTGAGGACACGATCATGACGGAGGAGGATATCACGAGAGGATTCAGCGCGGAGATCGCACTGATCGTATCCGGTGTAACAAAGCTGGGACAGTTATCCTATTCCAAGGATAAGGTGGAGATTCAGGCAGAGAATCTTCGTAAGATGTTTCTGGCTATGGCGAAGGATATTCGAGTTATCCTGATCAAGCTGGCAGACCGTCTGCACAATATGCGTACACTGAAGTATATGACACCGGCCAAGCAGAAGGAAAAGGCCAGAGAGACCATGGATATTTATGCACCGATCGCCCAGAGACTTGGTATTTCCAAGATCAAGATTGAGCTGGATGATCTGTCATTGAGATACCTGGAACCGGAAGTGTATTATGATCTGGCCAGACAGATCAATCTGAAGCGCAGTGAGCGTCAGGCTTTTGTAGATGCCATTGTGGAAGAAGTCAGTCAGCATATGGCACAGAGCGGTATCAAGGCACAGGTGAATGGTCGGGTTAAGCATTTCTTTAGCATTTACAAGAAGATGGTCAATCAGGACAAGACATTGGATGAGATCTATGATCTGTTTGCGGTGCGTATTATTGTGGATACAGTGAAGGACTGTTATGCGGCCCTTGGTATTATTCATGAGATGTACAAGCCGATTCCGGGTCGTTTTAAAGATTATATTGCAATGCCGAAGCAGAATATGTATCAGTCCCTGCATACAACACTGATCGGTCCGAACGGACAGCCTTTTGAGATCCAGATCCGTACATTTGACATGCACAGAACGGCTGAATACGGTATAGCAGCCCATTGGAAGTACAAGGAAGATCCGAATGCCAAGAATGTAGAGGACAGTGAGGAAGCCAAGCTGACATGGCTGCGTCAGATTCTGGAATGGCAGACAGATATGTCGGACAATAAGGAATTCATGAGCCTTTTGAAGAACGACTTGAATCTGTTTGCAGACAGTGTTTATTGTTTTACACCGGCAGGTGATGTCAAGAATCTGCCGACAGGTTCCACACCGATTGATTTCGCTTACAGTATTCATTCAGCGGTCGGCAATAAGATGGTGGGGGCAAGAGTCAACGGCAAGCTGGTCAATATTGATTATGTGATCAAGAACGGCGACCGTGTTGAGGTCCTGACATCAGCCAATTCCAAGGGACCAAGCCGTGATTGGCTAAATATTGTCAAGAGTACGCAGGCCAAGAATAAGATTAATCAGTGGTTCAAGACGGAATTCAAGGAAGAGAATATTATCCGCGGTAAGGATATGCTGAATCGTTACTGCAAAGCGAAAGAGATCATTCTCAGTAATCTGCTGAAACCGGAATTTATGGAGAAAGTTATCCGCAAGTATGGTTTCAAGGACTGGGATGCAGTCAATGCTGCTGTGGGTCATGGCGGTTTGAAGGAAGGCCAGGTTATCAACAAGCTGCTTGAGGAATACCAGAAGAAGCAGCGAAAAGAGATGACAGATAAGCAGCTTCTGACACAGATGACTGAGATGAAGCAGAAACCGTCTGCAGCCGTACAGCCGCATAAGAAAGGCAGCAAGAGCGGCATTATTGTCAAAGGCATCGATGATGTGGCTGTCCGTTTCTCAAAATGCTGCAATCCTGTACCGGGTGATGAGATCGTTGGCTTTATTACCAGAGGCAGAGGTGTGTCCATTCATCGTACAGACTGCGTCAATATGCTGCATTTATCCGAGATAGAAAGACAGCGCCTGATTGATGCAGAATGGCAGGACAGCACGGCTGACGGCCAGGGCGGCCTGTATAAGGCAGAACTCAATGTTTATGTTCATGACGGCGTCGGTGTGCTGATTCAGATCGCACAGGTATTTTCAGAGAGGGATATCAATGTGACAGCCATGTCCAGCCGTTCAGGCAAGAATAATACAGCGACCATCAATATCAGCTTTGATATTGGCGGCAAGTATGCTTTAAATAAGATTATAGACAAACTGCGCAGTCTGGACTGCGTTTATGATATCACCAGAACAACTGGCTAATGAATAAGGAGCAGAGAAATGGGTCAGATAGAGATTAAATCAATGACACTCGGTATGGTTGCGACGAATTGCCACCTCATTATCAACAAAGAGAACAAAGAGGCACTCCTTGTCGATCCTGCGGATAATGCATTGAGAATCAGCAATGTGATCGAGGAAAACGGCTGTACACTGAAAGCAATTCTTTTAACCCATGGTCATTTTGATCATATTATGGCATTAAATGATTTGAAGAAGAGATACAATGTTCCGGTTTATGCCCATGAAGAAGAAGAGGATGTTCTGAAACAGTCCTCCTTGAATCTCAGCGGTTCGATCGGACAGATTTATACAACACAGGCCGATGTCTATGTGAAGGACGGAGAGCATCTGAAGCTGGCAGGGCTGGATGTGATCGTTCTGTATACACCGGGCCATACAAAGGGCGGTGCCTGCTATTATTTCCCAGAAGAGAAGGTTTTGATGAGCGGAGATACGCTGTTCCATTGTTCCATCGGGCGTACAGATTTTCCGACAGGAAGTATGTCACAGCTTGTTCGCTCTGTGAAAGAGCAGTTGTTTGTACTGCCGGATGATGTGCAGGTATATCCGGGACATGACA
>NZ_JBBMEK010000211.1:0-5945 GCF_040096555.1 Coprococcus intestinihominis
TGATTATCATGTCATCGGTGAAATTATCGCTGATCATTGCGGCGACAGTGCCTTTTATTATTCTGGGTGTCATACTTGTTGCTAAAATATCCGGTCCGGTCAGTGAACGTCAGCAGACGGCATTAGATGGCCTGAATCGTATTTTCAGAGAGAATCTGACAGGAATCCGGGTGATCCGTTCTTTTAATAATGATGCCCGTGAGACAGAACGTTTCGGGAAACAGAATCAGGCGTTTACAAATCAGTCCAAAAAGCTGTTCACATTGATGAGTTCTACGGAACCGCTGTTTTTTCTTCTGATGAATATTGCAGCATTGGCGATTTATTTTGTTGCCAGTCAGATGATCGATCAGAGTGCGCTGCAGGTGGGGCAGCTGATGGCGTTTATGGAATACCTGTTTCATGCCATGTTCTCAGTGATGCTGTTCTGCCTTGTGTTCATGATGTATCCCCGTGCGAATATTTCGGCCAAACGTATAGAGGCAGTGATGAATATGACGCCGGATATCACAGATGAGACTGTCAGCACGCAGCGTGTACATGATGATAGAGAACCTATAAAAGAAGTTATATTTGAACATGTTGATTTCTGTTATCCGGATGGGGAAGAAGCGGTTCTGAAAGATATTTCTTTTTCTGCCAGGGCCGGACAGACAACGGCTATTATCGGAAGTACCGGTTCCGGAAAGAGCACATTGATCCAGCTGATCCCGAGATTTTATGACGTGACCGGCGGACGTGTTCTGGTTAATGGCGTGGATGTCAGGCAGATCAACAGTCATAAGCTGCGTGAACATATCGGATTTGTTGCACAGAAGGCGAATTTGTTCAGTGGCACCATTGAGGAAAATATTCGTTTCGGTTGCTCTGAAGCAACGGATGAGGAAATACGGCATGCTGCTGATATTGCGCAGGCAGCGGATTTTATTATGGATAAGCCAAAGGGTTTTAAAGAACGGATTGTAGAGGGAGCAGGCAATTTGTCCGGCGGACAGAAGCAGCGCCTGTCTATTGCAAGGGCGCTGGTCAGAAAACCGGATATTTATATTTACGACGATTCATTTTCAGCACTGGATATGAAAACAGATGCTGTACTGCGTCAGGCATTAAAACCGGAAGTGAAGAATGCGATTGTTATCATTGTTGCCCAACGTGTTTCGACAATTATGGATGCGGATCAGATCCTTGTTTTGGATGAGGGGCATCTGGCAGCATCGGGCCGCCATGAGGAATTATTAAAAACATGCCCGCTTTACTATGAAATTGCAGCATCTCAGCTGAGTGAGGAGGAACTGCAGAATGTCTGTTGATCGAACTGAAAATAAAAACGACAGGAAGGGACTTGCCCAGGTGGGTTACTGCCTCAAATATCTGATGAATTTTTTGCGTCCGTATAAAGGCGGCCTGGTTCTTGGTCTGCTGATGGTTGTCGTGGCCAATATAACATTTGCGGTGATGCCGGTGGTGGAGGGAGAGATGACAACACAGCTCTTTAGTGACGGGGAAGCGATACTGAAGGGCGTGGAAGGTGCACATGTCCATTTTGATGTGATTTTCGGAATCATGGGGACGCTGGTGATTATTTATATCATCAAAACAGTTTCTCAGCTGATCACGGCTGTTTTTCTGACGCGGGTGCTGCAGCAGGCCATGTGTGATATCCGCAATGCTTTGCAGAAAAAGATTCAGCGGCTACCGGTGCGTTATTTTGATGATCATGCTTTTGGGGATGTACTCAGTTGTGTGACCAATGATGTGGATACGCTGAGCAATGCGCTGCAGGAAACCCTGCAGAGAGTTCTGGCAGCGATTCTGACCTTCATTTTTGTTATAGGGATGATGTTTTACATTCACACCATTTTGGCCTGTATAGCGATTTTGATTATTCCGCTGTCACTGATCGTGACCCGGTTTTTTGTAACGAGATCACAGAAATTGTTTGATACACAACAGGAAACACTGGGGGAGCTGAATGGTACGATCACGGAGATGTACGGCGGTTTTAATGAAATCATTTTATATAACAGGCAGAAAATGGCTCTGGACAAATTTCACGATGTGAATGACAGGATGCGGAAGGCTTCTTTTAGGGCACAATTTGCATCCTCCCTGATCTCGCCGTGTATTTCTCTGATCACGTATCTGATTATCGGTTCTGTGGCTGTAACGGGCTGTTTGTTTGTCATGAATGGAACGCTTTTGCTTGGCAATCTTCAGGCCTTTGTCCGTTATATCTGGCAGATCAATGACCCGTTGTCACAGATTTCCCAATTGTCTTCACAGGTACAGTCTGCCTTTGCGGCCATGGGAAGAATTTTTAATCTGATGGATGAGGAAGAGGAAGTACAGAATGGCAAAGTCGAGATCCGACCGGACAAAGTCCGGGGTGAAGTCACTTTTGATCATGTTGTTTTTGGGTATGATGATGAAACATTAATGCGGGATGTGAATTTTCAGGCGAAGCCGGGAAAGATGGTAGCGATTGTAGGACCGACTGGGGCAGGCAAAACAACATTGATGAATTTGCTGCTGCGTTTTTATGATGTAAAGGGCGGAGCTATCAAAATTGACGGTATTGATATCCGGGATATGAACAGGGAAGAACTGAGACAGCTTTTTTCATTGGTACTGCAGGATACATGGCTGTTTAAGGGCAGTATTTATGATAATATTCATTACGGAAGGCTGACAGCCAGAAAGGATGAAGTTATTTCCGCTGCCAAAATGGCCAATGTGCATCATTTTATCAAAACACTGACCGGCGGTTACAACTTTGAGATCAATGAGGAAAGCAGTAATATTTCACAGGGAGAGAAGCAGCTTTTGACGATTGCAAGGGCGATTCTGAAAGATCCCCGGATCATCATTCTGGATGAAGCAACTTCGTCTGTGGATACCCGTCTGGAGAAAATGCTGCAGGATGCCATGCATAAAGTCATGGACGGCAGAACATCCTTTGTGATCGCCCATCGTCTGTCAACTGTCAGAAATGCGGACCTGATTCTTGTGGTTGACCATGGTGATATTGTGGAGCAGGGGACTCATGAGGAACTTCTGGCGAAAAAAGGTGTTTACGAAAAATTATATCACAGCGGCACATCACTTGCGAATCATCAGCCAGTGTGCTAAGATAGAGATTAATTGTAATTATCTAAACAATGAATTACAAAAGAAATTTGACAACATGAAGCTATATTTATATGGAGGAAATGTTATGAGCAGCAAAAGACGAAGAAAAAAAGCCCGAGTTCCGGGATTGATCATTACTATTATATTGCTGTTGCTTGTCGCTGAATTTGTAGGACTCTTGGCGGTTACAAAGCTTTTGCCGATCTATCTGCTTTTTGCAGTAGGCATTGTATTTATGACCTGTGTATTGCTGGTGGCAATGCTGACAGGAAATTTCAGGAAGAAAGTCCGATTTATTATCGGTGCAATTCTGGGCGTTCTGCTTCTTGTAATTCTGCTTCTGGGCAATCTTTATGTGATGAGCACATATAATACATTGAACAAAATTTCCGGTGTAAATACACAGACGTCTCAGATTGGTGTCTATGTATTGAAGGATGATTCAGCCCAGTCTATTGAGGATGCAAAGAGTTATACTTTTGGTACTTTAAGCAATCTGGATACAGAGAACACACAGGCTGCTGTCAAGCAGATAGAAGAGCGTACCGGTCAGTCTGTAAAGACACAGGAAGAAAATGGTGTAACAAAGCTTGTGGACAGCCTGTTGGACGGCAGTTGTGATGCGATTATTCTGAATCATGCTTACCTGCCTGTACTTGAGGACATGGAAGGTTATGCAGATATCGAGGATAAGATCAGAGAACTGGATCTTCTGAGTGTTGATGTGGAGATTAAGACAGATGACACCGCTTCTTCAGATGATACAGCGAAACAGACAGATCCGGATAATATTATCCGTCTGTACATCAGCGGTATTGATACCAGAGGCAGTGCGATCATTAATACGCGAAGCGATGTCAATATCATTGCAACGATCAATACAGATACCAAGCAGGCGCTGCTTGTGTCTACACCGCGTGATTATTTTGTACCCCTGTCTATTTCCAATGGTGTACCGGATAAGCTGACTCATGCCGGTATTTACGGTATTGATGTTTCTATGGATACACTGGGTATGCTCTATGATATTTCTTTGGACGATTATTTCCGTGTGAACTTTGCCGGATTTATCAAGATTATTGATGCGCTTGGTGGTGTGGATGTTAATTCAGAGGAAGCATTTACCGCATATACAGACAGCCGATACTCTTATACAAAGGGTATTAATCATCTGGGCGGTGAAGCAGCACTGGCATATGCACGTGAGAGATACGCTTTCTCAGATGGTGACCGTGCAAGAGGACGTCATCAGATGGAAGTTATCAGTGCGGTTATACAGAAAGTATTATCGCCTGATATCCTGAGTCGTTACACAGATGTACTGGCCGGTATCGATGGCTGCTTTGAGACAAACTTCTCCTATGACCGTCTGGCTGAACTGGTACGTCAGCAGCTGACAGACGGCGGAAGCTGGAATATTGTCAGCTACAGTGTAAACGGCAGCGGTGATACAAGACAGCCGTATTCCATGAGCGCTAATGCCTATGTTATGATACCGGATCAGACAACTGTTGATAAAGCGAAAGAGCTGATGCAGCAGGTTGTTGATGGAGAGGTTGTTAATCTGAACGAATAGTCTGGATGGAGTGGACGGCATGAATTATGTAGTTGTGGATTTTGAATGGAATCAGGCCTGTTATGGCAAGGGATCTGAGAATCGGAAGATACCCTTTGAGATCATTGAGATTGGTGCAGTGAAACTGGATGAGAACTTGAAGGAGATCGACCGTTTCAGCCGGACCATTCGTCCGAAAGTATACAAGAAACTGCATTATATTACACGGGATCTGACAGGGATTACCCAGGAGGAGCTGTGTGCCAGCGATCCGTTTTCTTATGTACTGGTAGATTTTATGCTGTGGTGCGGCAAGGATTATATTTTCTGCACATGGGGCAATATGGACCTGGTGGAATTGCAGCGCAACATGAAATACTATGGCCTGTTGGATCTTTTGAAGGGGCCGGTCAAATATTACAACGTGCAGAAGTTTTTTCGATTACTTTGTGCGCATGATGCATCGGCGGTATCCCTTGAATCGGCAGTTGATTATTTTCAGCTGCCGAAAGAGGCCGGTTTTCATCGGGCGGTCAATGATGCGGCTTATACGGCAGATGTTTTCCGCAGGATTGATCAGGAAGAAGCGAAGAAGCTCTACTCGATTGATTATTATCAGAATCCGCAGAGTAAAGGGGATGAGATCCATCTTCGATATGATTCCTATTACAAGTATATTTCCAGAGTTTTTGATACGAGAGAAGAAGCATTGGCGGACAGGGAAGTGCGTTCAACAAAATGTTATAAGTGCGGACGTGCAGCAAGGAAGAAAATGCATTGGTTTTCGGCAAGAACGAAAGCGTACTATTGTCTGGCCGATTGCCCGGAACATGGTTATATACGCGGCAAACTGAGAATTAAGAAAGATGATGAGCAGCATATCTATATTGTCAAGACATTGCGGCTGATCGATGAAGAGGGTGCGCAGCAATTGCGCCAAATGAAAGCAGATGTTTTGAAAAAGCGTCGTGAGCGCAGGCAAAAAGGCTGTCAATGTCACTGAAGCAGCTTCAGTGGCATTGACAGCCTTTTGTACTAATGGGATTGATTGAAATCCCGCAGTGTATCGTGCATTTGTTCCAGCAAAGTATCTACACGGCCATAATAAGGCAGCGGTTGACGTTTGCCGGATAACTTGCGTCGGATCTGTTTAAGCTCAAGAATAATGGCATCAATATCCCGCACACCCTTCTTATCTTTCAGAAGGTATTCCATGGCTTTCTGATTCCCATCATCTGTAATCTTATCATAGATGACCTTA
>NZ_JBBMEK010000212.1:0-5866 GCF_040096555.1 Coprococcus intestinihominis
TGTATAACCAAGTTTCTCAAGATATCCCTTGATTGTATCAACCTGGAACTTAGAGTTAGCTTCTGCTGAGCAATATAACAGACCAATCTTCTTGGCATCAGGGAATAACTCATGAAGCATATCAGCCTGACCATCTAACGGTGCAAGGTCTGCTGTACCGGAAATATTGCCGCCGACTGTACCGTCAAAGTTATCAATATCAAGGGCTACACCGTAATCTGTAACAGATGTACCGAGGATCGGGATAGTGTCTGTTCCGGCTGCTGCGGCCTGAAGAGCTGCTGTTGCATTCGCCAAAATTAAATCATCATTGTTTGAAACAAAGCCATTGATAATCGTTGCACATGTTGCCGAATCACCCTGAGCATTCTGTTCATCAAATTTCACATTGTCACCAAATACCTCTGTCAATGCATCTTCAAAACCTTTTGTTGCTGCATCCAGTGCATCATGCTGAATCAACTGGCAGATACCGATGTTATACACCTTGCCGTCTGTTGAAACTTCACTGGCCGCCTCAGAACCGCTCTCTGCTGTGGATTCTGCTGCTGTTTCAGAAGCGCCTGTCTCAGGTGCCTTTGTCTCTGTGGATGAGCTGCCGCATGCAGCCAGGCTGCCTGCCATAACTAAAGATAATGCTACTGCCAGCACTTTCTTCATCTTTTTCATAATGATATACCTCCTCAAATTGTACACATTGTCCGTATTATTGAATTATTTCGATCAAATTTATACAGACTTCATGCATACATTATAGTACTTTAAAGTTCAAAAATCAACCCCATTAATGCTTTAAAGTGAAAAATTCAAGAGATATCAGATATATTGCTGTCTTGCAACATCAATAATCCCCCGGGTTGTGAGCCGCAGTTTCGGAATCACCGGCAATGACATAAAAGACAGGGTCATAAACGGATCAATACCTTCCGATACCCCAAGCACAGCCGCCTGTTTCTTGGCATTCTCAAGGGCATCATTCACTTCCGTCAGCGATTTGTCGCTCATAAGGCCGGCAATTTTCAGAACAACTTCTCCCAGAATCTGACCATTCTTCACGACAGCGATCCCGCCGTTATTCTCAATAATCCGGTTAGCGGCAGCAGCCATATCCGCATCGTTGCTGCCTACAACAATAATATTATGGGAATCATGTGAAATCGATGTGGCCACAGCGCCTTCTTTCAGTCCATAGCCTTTCAGATAACCAATGCCGATATGGCCGGTATGACGATGCCGCTCAATGACAGCAATTTTCAGGATATTCTTCGATATGTCAACCGCCGACGCATAGCCGGCATCTGTTGTCACAATTTCTCCCGGCACCATGCCGATGACGCCCCTCGGCCGATGGTCCTCAAAACTATCCGACGTTAATCTGTCAAGATTAAATGTATGGTGTGCTTTATCCGAAAGCCATGCATCCACCTCCGGAACCGGAACATCTTCAAGCTGTCCGTCATGATACCACACATGTCCCTTGATTACTGTCATCTCCACATGCAGATCCTGCAGATTGTCAAACACAGCAAAATCCGCCTGATATCCCGGCACAATCGCACCTCGGCCCGCCAGATGAAAATATCTGGCCGGATGATGGGTAGCCGCCTTAATAGCAATGATCGGATCCACTTTATATTTTTGGACTGCCTCACGGATAATGGCATCCATATGTCCCACATGCAGCAGATCATTCGGATGCTTGTCATCTGTACAGAACATACAATGCTCATAGTACTGCGACACCAGAAGTCCGGCAAGAGCTCTCAGATTTCTTGCTGCCGTTCCCTCACGGATCATGATATACTGCCCTCTGCTGAGTTTTTCCAGGGCTTCCTCCATGGATGAACATTCGTGATCCGAATAAACTCCGGAGGCCACATAAGCATTCAGTTCCCTGCCTGAAAGTCCCGGCGCATGACCATCGATCCTGCAATGATACTTGTGTGCAGCTGCGATTTTTTGAAGGACTTCTGTATCCCCCTGGATCACACCTGTATAGTTCATCATCTCCGCCAGTCCCTGAACTCTGTCATAATCATAAAAAGGATCGATAGCCTGATAATCCAGTCTTGCCCCGGATTCATCAAGGGGTGTTGCCGGAACACAGGACGGCAGCATAAACCGCACTTCAACCGGCAGGCCCTCCGTCGCCTGGATCATATAGTCAATACCGTCTGTTCCCAGAACATTGGCAATTTCATGTGGATCCGTGATCACCGTTGCAGTGCCATGAGGCAAAACAGCCTTGACAAACTCTGACGGAGCCACCAGACTGCTTTCCAGATGGATATGCGCATCAATCAACCCCGGTGCCACAATTTTGCCCTGCATATCAAGTTCCTCTACACCATCATAATGCCCAATTCCTGCAATGACACCGTTTTTGACTGCAATATCCCCCTGTGAAAGTTCATTGGTGAACACATTGACATAAACAGCATTTTTCAAGACAAGATCTGCTCTCTCCCGGCCCATAGCCACATTCATCAACTGCTGTTTAGCAGCTGCTTTTCTGTTGATCACACTGGTATAACTTTCCCTTGATGACATCCAAACACCCCCTGCAATTGATTGATCATGTATCGTGAATCGACACCAAAATCTTCCCTGACCAAAAATGTTTTAAAGCGCTTCTCCCAAAAACAGATAGTGCGGCATACTGTCTTGCTCCGGCACAGCAACGCTTCCGTGAATCAGCGGTCTCAGGTAACGCACCATCTCCTCTGTCACATCATTGCCCGCTTCATTGATCCACGCTGTCGGGATCTTCTTCTCTGCATTGGCAATCTGCTGCACATCTGCCCCATCATAAATAACCTGATACGGTTCATCAGAAATTCTGCAGACAATGGACATCTCACCGCTTTTGCCTTCCAGTGCCAGAGCAACCCCTTTTAACCCCAGCTGCCAACTCTCCTCGATATCTGTGGCCGACGCCATGTGGGCAGCACATCTCTGCAGCACATTAATCTCTACTGAGCGGACTTTGCATCCGAATTTCTCTGCTACCAGTCCCTCAAGACATTTGCCGGTACCGCTTAATGTGGCATGACCAAAAGCATCCACTGCAGCTGTTTCTGCAC
Organism: Coprococcus intestinihominis; assembly: GCF_040096555.1. Classification (NCBI taxonomy): domain Bacteria; kingdom Bacillati; phylum Bacillota; class Clostridia; order Lachnospirales; family Lachnospiraceae; genus Coprococcus; species Coprococcus intestinihominis. The sequence continues at coordinate 3,084 of NZ_JBBMEK010000212.1, forward strand.
TGATGTAATGCCCCTCAACATCCCGAAGTCCCTCTGAAACAGCAATAACGATATGCTCTCGCTGCTTAAACTGCGCTTTGATATCTTCTATAAACTGTTCCTTTGAAAAAGGATGCTCCGGCAGGTAGATCAGATGCGGTGCCCGGCTGTAACTGTTTCTTGCCAGCACACTGGCTGCCGTCAGCCATCCTGCATCTCTTCCCATAATCTCCGCAATGAGAACACTTTTTGTATTATAAATATAGGTATCATGGGCCATTTCAAGAACAGATGCTGCCACATAACGTGCGGCAGAACCAAATCCCGGCGTATGGTCAGTCACCACCAGATCATTATCAATGGTCTTCGGAATGCCGATAACTTTCACATCCATCTGGTGTTCCTTCACATACCGGCTCATCTTGCCTACCGTATCCATAGAATCATTACCGCCTATATAGAAGAAATAATGAATATGATATTTGCGGAAAATATTGATAATAATGTCATATTCACTTGAATCCTGATCGACATCTTTCAATTTTCTTCGGCAGGAACCAAGATACATGGCCGGTGTCAGTTTCAGCACATTCAGATTCTCTTCATTATGATCAAAAATATCAGTAAGATTCACAAGTCGTTCATCCATCAGCCCCTCGACACCATTTAATGCGCCATAAAGAACATCAATTTCATGACTCTCAAGACAGCCTTTGATTACACCTGCAAGACTGGCATTAATAGCCGTTGTCGGACCACCGGATTGGGCAACGATTGCATTTTTCATCATCTTCACTTTCTGTTCCTCCAAATAAATAGAATTTTTCTGTTTAAATCACAATAAATAACATGTTAATTTTTCTGTATCATAACATTTATCACCTGACCTTGTCAATTTTCTGACACCTCCCCCTAATTATTCTACAAAATCTGGTAAATTTTATGTAGATTTAATTTGACTTCCTGCTATAAACAGGTATAATAGGTATGATAACTAAATTTAATTTTTAACATATATTGAGGAGGGACTTTATGCCACGTCATTTATTAAACCCAATGGACTTTTCTGTGGAAGAATTGGATCAGTTAATGGACTTAGCCGCTGATATTGAACACAATCCTGCCAAATATGCCCATGCCTGTGAAGGAAAGACTCTTGCTACTTGTTTCTATGAACCAAGTACACGTACACGACTGAGCTTTGAAGGTGCCATGTATCACTTGGGCGGTCATGTTCTGGGATTTTCTTCCGCTGCTTCCAGCTCTGCTGCAAAGGGTGAAAGTGTTTCTGATACAATCCGTATGATCGGCTGCTACGCAGATATCTGTGCAATGCGTCATCCAAAAGAAGGTGCTCCAATGGTTGCATCCATGAAAGCCAAGATTCCTGTGATCAATGCCGGTGATGGCGGTCATCAGCATCCGACGCAGACAATGACAGACCTTCTGACGATTCGTTCCTTAAAAGGTCATCTGAATAATCTGACAATTGGTCTCTGCGGTGACCTGAAGTTTGGTCGTACAGTTCATTCCTTAATCGAAGCCTTATCCCGCTATGAAGGCATTCGTTTTCTCCTCATTTCCCCTCCAGAACTGCGTGTACCTGAATACATCCTTGAGATGCTGAAGCAGAAGAATATTCCGTATACAGAAGTTCAGAGTCTTGATGATGCCATTAGCGAACTGGATATTCTCTACATGACACGTGTTCAGCGTGAACGCTTCTTCAATGAAGATGATTATATCCGTATGAAAGACTGCTATATCCTTGATAAAGCCAAAATGGCCCTTGCTAAGGAAGACATGCTGGTTCTTCATCCACTGCCTCGTGTCAATGAGATTTCTGTTGAAGTGGATGACGATCCGAGAGCAGCTTACTTCAAACAGGCTCAGTACGGTATGTACATCCGTATGGCACTCATCCTGACATTACTTGAAATCAAAGTGGAGGTATAATTATATGTTAAATATCAGTGGATTAGACAACGGTATCGTTTTAGACCATATTCCTGCCGGTATGAGCATGGAAATCTACAAGTATCTGAATCTCGGCAAACTGGACAGCCAGGTTGCGATTATCAAGAATGCCAGCAGCAAAAAGATGGGCAAGAAAGATATCATCAAGATTGCAGGCGGCCTTGACAGTATCGATCTCGATGTCATCGGTTTCCTGAATCACAAAATTACCGTGAACATCATCACCAACGGCAAGATTTCCGAGAAGAAGACACTTCATCTGCCAAAGAAACTGACAAATGTTATTCACTGCAAGAACCCAAGATGTATTACATCCATCGAACAGGAACTGCCGAATGTTTTCCTTCTGACAGATCCAGAAACAGCCACTTACAGATGTCAGTACTGTGAAGAAAAATATACAAAATAATCTCACATAAACATAAAAGGACACACTGTATCGATTCATCATCGTTTTGGACAGTGTGTCCTTTATCTTTCTGCTTATCCGATCTTTGTATCATCCGGTCACTCTCTCTATCAGCATTCCCGTATACGCATCTTATGTTTGCGCTGTATCTAATTCATCTTTTCTAAACAGCAAACCCTCTCGATACACAATTCTGCCCTGAGCCATCAGATCGATATAGCGTGTCCAAGCACTGTGGGCAATAATCACCATGCTTAACCCTTCCCGCTGATTAATATGCAGTGTTTTCATATATTTCGCCAGCACTTCCTCTCTGGTCATCGGTCTCGTCAGAACTTCCAGCGCTATTCTGGACAACTGGTGTTCTTTGGCAATATTGTCTGTGACAATTTTGTCCATGAGGGCTTTCTTCTCAACG
>NZ_JBBMEK010000213.1:0-5864 GCF_040096555.1 Coprococcus intestinihominis
TGGAGCTCTTTTTTTAAGAGGATATATGGACTTAGATTATCCGGAAGATAGATTTATTTGGAATAAAAAGGGTGCAATATCTGGAAATAATTTTAAAGAGATTCATTATTATGTCATTCCGAACAATGTAGTATTTCTGCCTAAAAAGGATTACAGAGTGGGATGGCTAAATGCTTTAGCGGGAAGAATCGAGGAAGATGATTCTCATGCTGGTGAAAAAAACTACATACATGTTGCATATAGTACTAAGTCCCCAAAGGATGAGCCGAACAAAATGACATTTGCTACTTGTCCAAGATGTCAAAAGATGCATTTAAAAGTAAGTGATTTCTCAACTAAAGGTAATGAACCATTCTTCCATTTGGTATCAGAACAGTTAATGATTCAGCCACCTGTTATTACGGATGAAGCCAAACTGGAATTGACACCAAATGCTGGAAGAAAAGTGTTATTGTTTTCAGATAGTAGACAGAGAGCGGCAACATTAGCTAAGGAATTAACATCTGTAGCGGATGAGGATGCGATGAGAAAAGCCTTAACGGTTGCTGCCAAGGAACTCGAAGAGTGGGCAGAAAAAAATGACAAAGCACCAAGTATGGATTTGTTATATGTGTCCTTCTTAAAAGTTGCATTGGATCATAGATTGAGATTCTTCTATGGTACGGATGAAGAAGATCTGCATAACCATCTTGAAGTAATGAGATCAACATTAGAGAGATATGCAAAACAGGCAAGGAGAGGAAGAAGATATAGCAAGATTGACTATAAAGAATTAAAAGATCAGAAATTTGCAACAGTACCAGATTTGTATTCAAGATATTTGCTAAAAATATTGTGTAGCAATTTCAGATCGTTTACAGATTTGGGATTGTGTTGGGTAGAACCTTGCAATTATATGCTTATTGACGAAGTATTAGATGAGATTGAAAATTCTAAAATCAATTTAGATGAAGAGCAATTTTTTGCATTATTTACAGCATGGGCAGCAGAAGTATTAACTGATAGTTATGCTTATGATTACGATATAAATCGTAATGTGCGAAGAAGTTTAACAAATGTACCTCGTTTTGGGATTGATCCGGAAGGAAAGTTACCAAATCGTTTTAAAAAGCTTTTAAATGATAATGGCATCAATGATGAGCAGCAAAAATTGCTTTATAAACAATTTGTCAAATTCGCACAAAAAGGAAGCGATGATAATGAGAATGTATATTTGAATCCACACGCAATTGCATTACGATTTGATGACAAAAGAGAATGGTATAAATGTCCAAGTTGTGGACGAGTTTTTCCGTATACTCTGTGGGGAAAATGTGCATGGTGTTGCGAAGGCGAGCCCAAGGTCATGACAGAAAACGAGTTCAAAGGCTTGGAATTTTGGAGACAACCTATTCTTGATGCTATCGAAGGAAAAAAAGATGCATTGATGACACGTATCAATACAGAGGAGCATACTGCACAGTTATCACATAAGGATCAGAGAATAGATATGTGGTCGACGACTGAGGAATATGAACTTAGGTTTCAAAATGTGTATATTGATGACAAAGGGCCAGTAGATGTTCTTAGTTGTACAACGACAATGGAGGTCGGTATCGATATTGGATCATTGACGGCTGTCGGATTGAGAAATATACCACCGATGCGTGAAAATTATCAACAGCGAGCTGGACGTGCCGGCCGAAGAGGATCAGCTATTTCAACTATTGTTACCTATACGGACAATGGTCCCCATGATAGTTATTATTTCAATAATCCTGAGAAAATTATTGCAGGAGATCCGAGATATCCATCAATAGATACTGATAATCGTAAACTCTTGTATAGACACCTTAATGTAATTTATTTTGCTGACTTTTTGCAGAGGTATAATGTTTCTGCAAATGACATAGGAATTATTGCTTTTTCAAAAGATTATGAGTTAGAATTCTTTGAGTATATTAAAACCAAAAATCTTTCAGAGGCTGAATTAAAAACATTAGTGCCAGAAGGGTTGAGGAGTTATGTCAAATCTCAAAAAGAAGAATTGATAACTGCAGTTGAGGCATTAACCCAAAAGGTTGTTGAATTTGAAGATGATTATTATGATTCGAACAATAATGAGAAAAAATTACTAGATGTTTTATTAGAAGAAGGTATTTTTCCTACATATTCATTCCCAAGAAATGTTGTCGGATTCAGCATAGAAAACAGCAAAGGCGACAAAGTTGAACAGGAACCTGACCGATCGCTGGATATGGCAATTAGTGAATATGCGCCTGGTCGTCTCATCGTTGTAAATAAAAAGACATATAAGTCGGGTGGAATTTATAGTTTTCACTCTAAATTTAGTGAAGATGGAAAAGAACATCCGGCAAGAAAATACTTTGAAAACAAAGAATATCATAAATGGATATTTTATTGCGAGAATCAATCATGTAACTGGGTTGGAGAAAAAGATCCAGGGAAAGTTTGCCCATTTTGTAGGCAGGAATCCATCAAATGCAAACAAATGGTGAAGCCGTGGGGATTTGCACCAATCGGTGGAACTAGTATTCGCGAGGCCGAAGCTGAGGCTGAAATGTCGTATGCAGAATTACCTAGTTATGCATCGCCTATTAGTGATGAACAAATGTTTAAAGAATCCCGGTTCGCACATATGCGTTACGGTAGACTTATGGATCAACCGTTAACTATAATGAATCAAGGGCCTGATAGCACAGGTTTTACAATTTGTGAAGATTGTGGAGCTGCAGTACCAGGGGATGATGAAATTGGTCTTCAAAAGATACCACAGCCTTATCGACATCCATATGGGCGTATGGTAAAGTGTTCGCATCCTAGTGATAGAATAACACATGCTTTTTTGGGACATCAATTTTTGACGGATATGATGCTGATTGAAATTGAATTGGATCCGAAAAACGTTAATACACGACAAGAAGAGTTGTGGATTGATAATGCTGCATTAAGTTTATCGGAGGCAATGGTCTTAGCAGCAGGGTCACTGCTTGATGTAGAGTTTAATGACCTAAAGGGTGGATATCGATTACGATATACAGATGATAGGGTATATGTCGATATCTTCTTATTTGATAGTCTTTCTAGTGGAGCAGGCTACAGTTCTATGCTTACTGATAAGATACCAGAATTAGTACAGGAAACTTACAAAGTATTGCAATGCAAGACTAATTGTACAACGGCATGTCACGATTGTTTAAAGCATTATTGGAATCAAAGAGTTCATAATAGATTAGATAGACATGCGGCAAAACAGTTACTTGATTGGTGTACGGCAGAACAACTTCCAACAGAAATACCATTTGATAAACAGTTGAGAATCGTTTCAGGAATAAAAGAAACCGCTCTATTGGATGCAGACTTTGTTATAAAGTCTTCGACTGAAAAGATGTGGATAGAAAAAGGAAATAAAAAAGTCGGATTGTATATTTATCCTGCAATGTGGACTAAAAATAATAGTAATATTCCACGTGGCTGTATTGCGATATCGGATAAAATGATTTTAAGTGCGATGCCATATGCGTATTCAAAGATACGAGATGGAATCTAAAAAAGGAAAGGGGGTAGCGGACTCCCTGCTTATGTTGTTTTATATACTTCGATGCAGGAACTGGCTTGGACAGACTAGCACTGATTGGGCAGGGAGTGTTTTAGATGGAAGGAATAATTGATTACTACAATCAGAATGCCAAAAACTTCATAGAGAATACCCGGAACGTGGACATGCATCTGACTCAGGATAAGTTTCTTCAACTCTTGGATCCCCAATCATTTATCCTTGATTTTGGCTGCGGTTCTGGTCGTGACACAAAATACTTCATGGAAAAGGGTTACCATGTAACCGCAACCGATGGCTCTGCAGAACTTTGCAGATTAGCCAGTGCTTTTACCGGTATAGAGGTAAAAGAAATGCTGTTTCAGGAACTTGATGATATTAATAAATATGATGGTATCTGGGCCTGTTCTTCTATCCTGCATTTGCCAAAAAAGGAATTATTTCCGGTTATTCGCAAGATGTGTGCTGCACTTAAGAGCGCAGGCGTAATCTATACCTCCTTCAAATATAGTGATTTCGAGGGGGAGAGAAATGGTCGCTATTTTACAGATTTTACAGAAGATACTTTTCGGGAATTCATTCAAGATATCCCGGAACTTATGATAGAAGATCATTGGATCACTGGGGATGTCAGACCGGGAAGGGGGGATGAGAAATGGCTCAATTTAATACTTCGCAAATCGGATATTCTCTAAATATTAACGGAGAATATCATAACACCCTGGATATTGAAAGCTTTTCTCAGATGATGAAGGACCCTTCCTACTGCTACAAATTCTACTGGCTGGAGGCAATTGTAGACCTTATTTCGGAAGGTATTCAGGATACAACCTTTGATACAATCATTGATGAGATGATTTGCAATGCCTGGTATTCGGTAAGGGAATTTCATATTCATCTTAGTGGAATACAGTCAGATGGGCTTGTAAGGGACGGATTGGAGCGAGCGATACTCACATTGACAGAACTGAGTGATTTGCCGGCGAATGCATCGAAAGTGGAAATTAAGAATGCGATTCGAGAGAATAATGAAGAATTGAAGAAAGCCAAGGAGCAGCTGACTAACATGGTTCCGGGACGTGCCTTGGCAGGATTTTTTTCGAAGAGTGCGGAGGAAGTTCCCTGGGGAAGTATCCGTAGGCTGACGGAGTACATCAAGCGGATCGATAGTACGGTAACTCGTTTGCCCTATACATTTGGTGATAGAAGTAGGCTTAAAAAGGAAGTTCATTTTAATTCGGAATGGATGAAGATGATCCAGGACAATACAGTAAATATTCTGGGTTGGATCCAGTATGAGAAAGTAAAATGGCTGCAGAATAATAATCCGGAAGTTCCGGGGCTTATTTACAAGCTAGCACCGATGGATGAGAAGATGCGTAAGCTGAATAATGTACGGAAACTTTGGGAAGGTATTTTGGATGTACATGAAGTACGTGACGTCTTTACCGGTAATCCGATTAATGTAAAGCAGTACGACGTGGATCATTTTATTCCGTGGTCCTTTGTCATGAACGATGAACTTTGGAATTTGATGCCGATGGATTCCTCACTGAATTCTTCGAAAAGTAATAAGCTTCCCCAATGGGATCCGTTTTTCCTAGTTTTTGCAGAGAATCAGTACAGCATGTATACACTAATCCATGAAAGAGAAGCGTTACATAAACGTTTCGAAGCCTGCTATAAGGATAATCTGCATTCTATCTGGGCGGGACAGGAGTTATACCGACCGGGAAATACGAAAGAAGAGTTTTATCATATTTTGCAGAAAAATATGCAACCGGTGTACGACTCGGCCAGACGACAGGGCTATGAAATTTGGAATGTATAAAGAATCAAAGAGGTGATATATCATGGCCACCATGGACCAGAAGCTCCGCACCTTATATTTGATGGATATCATGCTGGAGCGCACGGATGAAGAGCATCTTTTGAATGCTTCTCAGCTGTGCAGTATATTAGAAAATGAATATGGTATCTCCGCTGAACGCCGGACGATTTATTCCGAGATGGATATTCTGAAAAAATATGGTCTGGATGTAATTCAGAAGAAGGGAAAGAATCCAGGGTATTATGTCGGCTCCAGAGCATTTGAGCTTCCGGAGTTAAAGCTTTTGGTAGATGCTGTGCAGTCATCGAAGTTTATTACGGAGAAGAAATCCAAAGAATTGATAACGAAATTAGAGAAACTTTGTTGTAGGTCGGATGCTGCTATACTTTCCAAATATGTGTTCATCGTAAACCGTCCGAAGACAGAGAACGAGACGGTTTATTACAACGTGGATTACATTCATACTGCAATCTATGA
>NZ_JBBMEK010000214.1:0-5828 GCF_040096555.1 Coprococcus intestinihominis
TTCCGGATGATCCTTAGCGTACTGCTCTGCATCCACCGGGGAATACACAATTCGTACTTTTGCGCCCTTTTCTCTCGCACCGGCAAGACTCATCTCCGTTCCAGGCACACGGACCAGGTCACCAAATGTACAGATTGTCACGCCGCATTCCAACGCCAGATAAACGGCCTCATCAATGAAGCCAACCTGTGTGACACAAACCGGACATCCCGGCCCTGAAATCAATTCTACCTGTTTCGGCAGGAGCTTTCGGATACCCAGTCTGAAAATCTCATGAGTATGGGTACCGCACACCTCCATAATCCGCACAGGCGGTCCGTCATAGCCTTCTATTATCTCTCTCGCCGTTTTCTTCTTCTCTTCACTCATCAGAATAAATCCTCCAGCACCTGATCTGTTTCACTGTCATCCTCATCCGTAATCTTGGCAATGGCCACACCGGCATGAACCATGACATAATCTCCCGGCTCCAAATCTTCAATCATCTGAGAAGAAATCTCACGTTTTGCGCCGCCCGCATCGATAATTGCAACGCCATCATTAATTTTAACAACTTTCGCTGATAAACCTACACACATACTCAAAATCTCCTTTCGTTTATCCGCTGCAAATTCTCCCAGTTTTTCAAAAACATATAAAATTACCAGTTCACTGCAGGCCGCTCTCGCTGCCAACGCCTACAGCGGTACATAAGGCATTAAAAAACAATGCCTAAGTACCGGTGGCGTTGAAGCACCTGCCGTGAATCTGTTAATTTTATATATTTTTCCAAGAATATTGAGAATTTACAGCTATATAAATCTCAACACCATAGATTTTAGTTTCTTAACTCGAAACCCAAAAACTTTCTCTTTCCTATTCGACATTGTCCCTGGCTCGGGTTTTGTCATATGCTATGCCGCTTAACACTTTGCCGCGTTTATCACAAATCTATGATAACAGCCGTCTATTTTCTTCTGTTTCTAAGACTGCTGTCCTATTTTTGTATTGCACTTCAGTCAGTCGTTATTCGCTGTTTATGGAATTACTTCGATAAAGCTGCATTGATGAGAATTATAGATGAAAACGTTTCGGACGGATGTCCGTTGTTTTCATCTATAATTCTCATTCAATCAGCTTTTCAAAGACCCCATAGCGTAGACTGCCTGACCAAGTGCAATGCCGCCGTCGTTTGGCGGTACCAGGCGATGTCTCAATACTTTAAAGCCCTCTTTCTGCAGTCCTTCATCCACCATTTTCAATAACAGCTGATTTTGGAAGACACCGCCGCTTAATGCTACTGTACCCCGTCCACTTTCTTTTCCGGCTTTTTGGCAGGCCACTATTATTTCTTCTGCCAGTATCCAATGGAAGAAATAGGCCAGTTTTTCTGTATCTGCGCCTGCAAGTCTGGCTTCCGCAATGGTTTTCACCAAAGCACCTGTGTTCAGGACTGCCTTCACCTGTTCCGGCTTATTTATTTCTGTGGATTCCGATTCCTTATTATCTATGCATGCGGCTAACGGAAATTGCTTCCACATCTCATCCATCGCATGCTGAAGATCAACCGCGTTTTGATGTTTTTTCTCATACGCTTCCGCTGTAAATTCCAATGCCATGGATGCCTCGCCTTCAAATGTTGAAGCCTTTCGGATTCCCAAAATGGCACTGACACCGTCGAATAATCTGCCGGCACTGGTGGACATCACCGCATTAATCTTCCTGTCCGCCATGGCCATCTGAACTTTGGCATCCTGTACACTGCACAGATTCAGTTTCTCAATCATTGTCATGGCTGCTGCACGATCTTTCATCTGTCCATACAGCATGGAAACGGCAATTCGCCATCCTTCCCTGGAGGATGCATCACCGCCGATCTGAAGGAACGGTGTTATACATCCAAACCGCTGAAATGCCTTATAATCTGCCAGAAGGATTTCTCCGCCCCAGATGGTGCCGTCCATGCCATAACCGGTTCCATCAAAGGAAACTCCGATAACTGCTTCCTGACAGTCATTCTCGGCCATGCAGGATAAAATATGCGCATAATGGTGCTGCACTTTAATCACCGGCAATCCCGATTCTTCCGCGATCATGGTTGAATTATATCTTGGATGCATATCACTGACCACCACCGGCGGTTCCACTTCAAGCAGCGTCTCCAGACGTCCAATGGTCTCTCTCAATGCATTCACCGTTCGCAGATCTTCCAAATCCCCCACATACGGCGACAGATAGAATCTTCCGTCCACGCCGATGCAGAAGCTGTTCTTCAGTTCTCCGCCCACGGCCAGAACCTGGCCTTTCCAAGGTGCCGATACCATCACCGGCAGAGGTGCATAACCTCTGGAGCGCCGGATCATATAAGGTTCATCCTTGTAATAATCCATTACCGAATCATCAGCACGGATCCTGATCTTGCGATTGTGAGACAACATGCAATCACACAGATGAGATAATTCAGCGATTGCATCATTGTCATCTCTGCAAATCGGCGCTCCTGATGTGTTGCCGCTGGTCATCACCAGATAATCCGGTATCTGAATGCCATCATCATAATCAAAAATCAACAGCTGTACCGGCGCATACGGCAGCATCACACCGATTTTCGGATTGCCCGGCGCCACAGACGGACAGATCTGACTGTCAGCTTTGTCCAACCGCTCCAACAGCAAAATCGGCTTCTGATGGCCGTCCAGGACTTCCTCCTGTACCTCAGTCACCTGACATTCCTTCCGAACTGCCGACATATTTCGCGCCATAATGGCAAATGGTTTCATCGGCCGGCGCTTCAATTCACGAAGTCTCGCAACCGCTGTCTCATTGGTGGCATCACAGCAGAGATGAAAACCACCGATTCCCTTAATCGCCGCAATGCCGCCCGAGGCGATCACTTTTCTCGTATAGGTGATCGCTTCACGGCCTCTTTCGTCACGGCCGATCAGATAAACCTCCGGCCCGCAGTCATTGCAGCACACCGGCTGGGCATCGAATCGTCTCGACTCCGGATTGTTGTATTCCTCCGCACACTCCGGACACATCGGAAATTCCTTCATGCTGGTCCGTTCTCTGTCATAAGGCAGCGCATCCAGGATCGTCAGCCTCGGCCCACAGCAGGTACAATTGATAAAAGGATGCAGATAGCGTCTGTTGTTCGGATCATACAGCTCCTCTTTGCATTCATCACAAATGGCAATATCCGGTGAAACAAAAATCTCTCCCTTTGTCTTTTCACTTTCTATAATCTCAAACCCGTCAAATTCAGGATTATTATCAAGATGTTCAACATTTATCTTCAAAATAGCCGCACGCTTCGGCGGTCGTTTCTCCAAATCCTCAAGGAAGCCATCCACCTGTGCTTTCGTCCCCTGTGCAAAAATCTCCACATAAGGCCCTTTGTTGCAGACGCTTCCGTGAATGTCATTTTTAACCGCATGCCGACTCACTGTCGGACGAAACCCAACGCCCTGCACAATGCCGTAAACGCGAATCTTTCTTGTCTCTGTCTGATTCATCAGCATGCGCCTCCTAATTTGCCTGAAACAGCAAAATGCCGGATACCGATGAACTGTCCCCCAAACTCCGGAAGCATCGACTTCATACAGTCATCCGCAATGACCACATCCCACTTGCTGTCCGCTGCCAGTTCTGTGAAATCATCTTCTTCCTTCAGATAAACATCATCTTCTTCGCGAAGTTCCGGTTTCAGATCAAACCAGCTGCAGACCTTCACTTCTGATGCCCCGCGCATCTTTAATTCCTCACGAAACGCATTCGCCATCACCTGCTGATGCACAATTAATACCTTTTTGCCTGTATAATCAGCCTCCGGCAGCATATTCTTCACCAAAGGATAACCGACAACATACGGTGTTCCGAACTGTTTTTGAAGATATTTGGCCGTTTCCAGGGCAGATGGTGAAACAACCAGGTTATATTCCGCAGAAGCTGCCTGCTTCACCGCATCCAGGCCATCACCCATGCCATAGCAAACAGCCTTTTTACCATCGGCTGCAAATATCTGCCGTAATTGGTCACCTGCGGATAAATCACTCAGATCCTGCGGTGTTGCACCGATAATGCCGACTCTGCCCTTTTCCACAGACATCTCATCCACCACAAACTTCTTAAAAAGTGCCAGCCAGGCCTTTTCCTGACCTCTATCATATAAATCCATGCCATTCGTATCAATGGTCAGCACCGGAAGTCCTGTCTTCTTCTCCGTCATACGGCCCAGTGCCTTGTAATCCGTGCCGATCACCGCCGGCACCGGCGTACCGATGATCGCTGCAAAAGATACATCCAGTTTCTCAACTGCCGATATCAGCTTCGCTACCAACCGGTCATCCCTTCCGAGAATGGCATCCATATCTCTCAGCCCGGCACTGAAAATAGCACTTTTCCTTGAGAACCATCTTGGTTCATCAAATCCGCAGACATTGCCGACACAGCCTCCCGCATCACAGATCACGAGAATACCGCCCAGTTCATACAAAACGGAGACAGCCCCCGACTGATCCGGTGCAAAAGGTGTCAGATATTTTCTTAATCCCTTCATGGCTGTTCCTCCCATCTATTCTCTGCTTCTGTCAAAGCCTCAAACAATCTGCGAACCCCTGCATAGCCATAAGGCTGTCTGTCCTGATTCCACATGACATTCGGGCAGTTCTGATGATAATAAGCTGCATCCTTGCCAATGGCCATATTCACACCTGAATTCTCACCATCATAATACAGCATGGTCGGTTCCATGTTGGAATAAACTCTCGTCTCAGGGCTTATAGCCGCCAGCTGCTTGATATAAATAAAGTTCTCAGCGGTGATGGTGCCGTAAATCTCAGGCACCTTAAATCCATATCGTACCAATGCCAGGGAAAGTTCGAAAGCATCGCCGTTCATACATTCCCCGACCGCAAAAGAGGCCTCCGGATACTGCACCCTAAAGGCATCCACTGCCTTCTGTGCGCTTTCTGCCGCTGCCTGATCATCAAAAGTCACACCCAGCACCTTGCCGAAGGCTCTGTACTGGCTGCCGATCTTGTCAATCTGATACAATCGGGTCAGTTCGATAAAAGGAATCTTCAATCTGTCATGAAAATCTTCCGCCGCAAATCTCGCCTCCGGATGCAGCACCAGATTGAAATTAGCTTCCGACATGGTCTGATATTCCTCATAATCCCTGCATGCAGAAATCTCATGAATGGTCTTCACGCCTGCCTGATGCAGCAGATCATATAGCTCACAATCATCCACAAGGGGTGAAAAAAAACCCAGCAGATTCACTACATTCCCCTTTTTCTTACGCGGTTCAAGCAGAGAATACAAAGACTGGCGAACATGTACCATTGGCGGCTTTCTGCCTTCACGGGTCAACGCATACATATAACATGGTCTCACAGGAAGACCTGCCGCCTCCTCGGCTTTTCGACAGACTCTCTCCATGTCTGTTCCCAAAAGTGCATCCACACAGGTAATGCAGATCATCACAACTGACGGCTTCTTCTCAAGGCTGTCACAGATCTCTTTCACTGCTTTCGGTATCTTCTTCAAATGACGCCCCGTAACAATATCCGTCTCGTCCATCATCAGATAAAAGAACCGCTGATCATATTCTCTCATAGAACTGATCAATGATGTATTTCTGCCGCAGCATCCCGGTGCCACGATCAGCATAATAGAATCAGGGATCGCCAGCCCTGCACGCTTGACGCCAAAACCTTCCGCACCCGGTGAATTAAAGGCCAGCGTAGCTGGAGAACTGTATATTAAATGTGCGCCGGAAATAAACTGCGGCGGGATATTCTCTCTTCCCATTGCCGCCAGCTCACCGACTGTACAAAAAAATGCAT
>NZ_JBBMEK010000215.1:0-5806 GCF_040096555.1 Coprococcus intestinihominis
AGCATCCCTGCGGCAGTTTTGACTGGGAAGTGCTTCGAAGTGGTGCGGATTTCAGATTAAAGTGCTGCGGCTGTGAGCATCAGGTGATGATGGCTCGCAAGCTGGTGGAGAAGAACATTCGGAGACTGGAGAGAAATGGGGAAGAAATGAAGATTACCCGATAGGTGACGAAATACGTAGCATTTTGGAGGGTAGCTCTGAACAGTTACGAAAATTTTATATCATAATATGAAAAAAAGTGCTTGCTTTGCACTTTTTTTTATGGTAAACTGAATAACTGTGATATGTTATATATTAATTCCTTGCTCTCCGCAATGGGAGGGCCGTGAAGTCCAGAAGGAGGTGCACTAGCATGAACAAATACGAATTAGCAGTAGTTCTTACTACAAAGATCGAAGATGAAGAAAGAGCAGCAAGCATCGAGAAGATCAAGGAAGTTATTGCTCGTTTTGGTGGCGTTGTTACTAACGTTGACGAATGGGGCAAGAAGAGACTTGCTTACGAAATTCAGAAGATGAAAGAAGGTTTCTACTACTTCATCACTTTCGAATCCGATTCAAACTGTCCAAACGAAGTTGAACAGCGTGTCCGTATTATGGAGAATGTAATCAGATACTTATGCATTAGACAGGACGCTTAATTAGAAAAGGGGTAAGTCTAAATGAATAAAGTTATTTTGATGGGAAGATTAACCAGAGATCCGGAGATCAGATATTCACAGGGTGAACGCTCTACAGCAGTTGCCCGCTACTCACTGGCAGTGAACCGTACATTTAAGCGTGACGGTGAGCCGGATGCCGATTTTATCAACTGCGTTGCTTTTGGCCGTCAGGCTGAGTTCGCAGAGAAGTATTTTCATAAGGGCATTCGCATTGTGATCACAGGCAGAATCCAGACAGGCAGTTACACCAACAAAGACGGTGTGAGAGTCTATACAACAGATATTATTGTTGAAGAACAGGAATTTGCCGAGAGCAAAGCAGCAAGTGATCGCAACAGCAGTGATTTTGCAGCCAACAACAGTTATGGCGGTGGTTATCAGCAGTCCGGAAGACCTGTGCCAAGTCAGGCACCATCGGATGGTTTTATGAACATTCCGGATGGCATTGATGAAGAATTGCCATTCAGCTAGAATAGGACATGATCTGTTATCAGAGCATAACAGAAAGATTTGAATTTGAGAAGGAGGTTTTGATATGCCATACAATAAAGAAGAAGGCAGAGGCACTCAGATGAAGAGAAGACCTATGCGCAGAAGAAAGAAAGTATGTGTATACTGTGTAGATAAGAACGCAGTTATCGATTACAAAGATACAAACAAGTTAAAGAGATATATCTCTGAAAGAGGTAAAATTCTTCCTAGAAGAATCACAGGCAACTGTGCTAAGCATCAGAGAAAGCTTACAACGGCTATCAAGAGAGCTAGACATATCGCTTTAATGCCATATATCACAGACTAATTGAAATTCGGGCATCCGGTTCAGCAATGAATCGGGTGCCTTTTTTCGATTAGGTGAAAATTACGGCGAAATCGTGGTCTGATCTAAAAAAGGCACTGCGTGCCAAAAGCCCGTTTCTACCATATTTATGGTTATTCAGTTTTTGTATAAACGTGCCGAAAAGGGTTATTTCAGTGTCAAAAAGAAATGTGGTATGCTAACTATGAAAAGAAATACGAAAAACAAGATATCGTTTCAACAGATATCACGAATGATTTCATAAAGATTATTAGGAGGTTTTGCAAAATGAGCAGAGAAGTTGTTATTGTTGCATATGGTCGTTCAGCAGTTTGTAAATCAAGAAAAGGTTCTTTCGCAGGTACTCACCCAATCGAATATTCCGCACAGGTTTTAAAGGGTGTACTGGACAAAGTGCCTCAGTTAGATCGTTCTGAAATCGAAGATGTTATCATGGGTTGTGCAGTACAGCACGGTACAACATCTATGAATATTGCTAAGAGTGTTTGCGCAAGAGCAGAACTGCCGGAATGCGTAGCAGGTCATACAATTAACCGTTTCTGTTCTTCAGGTCTTCAGGCTATCGCAACAGGTGCCAATGCAATTGCTTGCGGTCAGGGTGATGTTATCGTAGCCGGTGGTGTTGAAAGTATGACAGATACATACGCACCATATCCTGTAGAATTCCAGGATGCATGGTTAAATGAGCATGCGCCAGGTGCTTACATGAGCATGGGTATTACAGCTGAAAACATCGTTAAGAACTACGGCGTAACAAGAGAAGAAATGGACCGTATGGCTTACGAATCCAACATGAAAGCTGCAAAAGCTCAGAAGGAAGGCAAACTTGCTCCGTCTATCATCCCTGTAACGGTTGTTGACAAGGATGGCAACGAAAAAGTTGTTACAGAAGACGAAGGTATCCGTCCAACAACAACAATGGAAACACTTGCAGGTCTTAAACCTTGCTTCATCCCGGCTGAAGAAGGCGGTACAGTTACAGCTGCTACTTCTTCACAGACATCTGATGCTGCAGCATTCGTTGTATTAATGGCTGCTGACAAAGCAAAAGAACTTGGTATCAAACCAATTGCAAAGATGGTATCCTTCGGTGTTGCAGGCTGTGATGCTACAATGATGGGTCTTGGACCGATCTATGCTGTACCAAAGGCTCTGAAACGTGCCGGCAAGACAATTGATGATATGGATGTCATCGAACTGAACGAAGCTTTCGCTGCTCAGGCTATTCCATGTATCAAAGTCCTTAAGATGAACCCAGAAAAGGTTAACCCTTACGGTGGCGCTATGGCTCTTGGTCATCCAATGGGCGCTACAGGTGCATTCCTTACATGTAAAGCACTTGATTACCTTCAGGATAACAAGAAGACAACAGCTCTTGTTACAATGTGTATCGGCGGCGGTATGGGCGCAGCAGCAGTATTTGAATTACTGTAAGATAAAAATAAATGTAGAATCGTTCAGAGCTGACATTTTATGATGCCAGCTTTGGGCGGTTTAATAAAGAAACTTTTAAATGAACTTTTTTACAGAGGTGTGAATAATGAAAGTAGCAGATATTAAGAATGTTGCCGGTATCGGCGGCGGTGTAATCGGCGGTAGCTGGGCTGTTCTCTTCGCAATGAAGGGCCTGAACGTAAAACTTTATGATATTAATGATCCTGAATTATTCATGAGCATATAAAAATGCTCAATACTGCAAAGCCTTGAAACAGTTTCCTTGAATTCAATCGAATCATCCCCAAAAATGTACACACTACCCCCTGTGAAGCTTGATTAAGTTACTTTGGAACTGTCAAGGTACGTTAATAGTTTCTATTCCAACTGTACAAACAGCTGATGGATATTTGCCAATGTCCTGTAGAACTCCTTTTTATAAGGACAGCTGATACACAGTTTAAATGTGATAGATCTTGCGGAATGGATTGCCCTTGCAGCAATCTTTATCAGCTTTAAGCGAATGGTGTCCACCTGTTGCTTCCGCATACTGGCTGGCAGTACCAGTCGCCTGAACCAATTGAATAGGTTGTAGGCAAGCATATGAAGTCTCATACGGTTTGCATTTACTATTTTGGAATGACTGCTGACAGCAGCAAAGTCAAATCCGCTTTTGCTTTCCTTAATGAAGTTTTCCATCTTGCCCCTGCCACAATAAAACTGGATGATCTGATAAGGTTCCATATCCATGTTTGTAACAATAAAAGTGTACATGTGTGTCAGCTGTCCGTATGGTTTCTCAATTTTGAAAACTACACGTCTTGGATATTTCCATGAACCTGCCTGATACATAAATTCGCCATAAGTTACTGCATAGCTGATCTGATCCTTTTGAGTGGCTTGGTACAAATCTTCCTCTTTATCTGAAGCCAGGGCAATGAGTGCGGGATTCTGTTTTAAATGGATAGCATAGGAGCAGCCATTACTCTCACAGGTTTCATAAAGTTTTGGGGAAGAGAATCCGCTGTCGCCACGAAGATAAGTTTTAATGCCCCTTTCCAGGTATTCCTGAAAAATAGATTCCATAAATTTATCTGCCCCATTGCTGCAATGGAGCGTTCCATCTCGGAGTTCCGCTTTTATCAGGTCTCCAGTCAGTCCGTCATAGCATAGTAATGGATGATATCCATGTGCCTGATAATGGAAGTTGAATCCTTCTCCTTCCTGCCTGCCATAAGTACCAAAAAGAGTGCGGTCTAAATCCAGAAGCACATGCTCCGGGCATTTTATGAAATAAATGATATCCCTAAGATTTTTATCAATGTCATCAAACTGTACCAGAGTATCTTTATCCATACGGTTGAAAAATCTTGATAATGTTGGCTGCGATGCCAGACTTTCTTTATCAAGAATGACATTGAAAACAGGATCCAGAGTCAGTTCATCCGCACAGTCATCCTGAAAATATGCAGAGATGATCTGATAGATCATCTGTAATAAGTTTTCATGGTCTTTGTGAAACCGGATAGACTTATCATTGGTTTTAAACTTCTTTTTGATCAGCTTTGTAAAGCCGATCTTTGCAGCGAATTCTTTTATCAAAAGAAGACCTGCATCGGAGGATAGATCACCTCCATCAAAATTTATTTTAATTTGCCTATTGCTTTGAAGTGAAAAGGTGTTTACAATACTCATAAAGGGCTCCTTTGTTTGGGATTGTTAAGACTTTGAACACCTTAATTTTACCACAAATGGATGTCCTTTTTTCATTCACTTAATAAGTGAAAAGCAATGTGCAATTAAAATACAGTAACTATGTGGCTTTCAGCCACTTTCACGACAAAGCCGTGAATAATTCAGGTTATATTATGGCAAAGACAATTATCACAGCAGCCTTAACAGGTGCTATCACACCTCACGGTTACGATGTTCCTGAAACACCGGAAGAAATCGCAAAAACAGCCTATGAGTGCTGGAAAGCAGGTGCAGCTATCGTTCATCTGCATATGCGTGATGACAACGGCGCAGGTGTTATGGATCCTGTTAAATTCTACGAAACAATCAAACTGATCCGTAAGAACTACCCAGACTGCGATGTTATCATCAACTGCACATCTTCAGGTGATAACCGTGTATCTGATGACTCACCTTACGGCAACGCAGTTCGTATGCTGCATCATGCAAATGTTCCTGGTATCGAAATGGGTACATTCGATGCAGGTACATTCAACTGGGGGATCCCGGGCGGTATCTTCAGCAACTCTCCAACATTCCTGACAACTCTTGGTAATCTGTATCAGGAAAGAAATATCAAACCTGAATTCGAAGTATTCGATATGGGTATGATCCGTGCCGTAGGTGTATACTGGAAGAAAGGTATCGTAAAAGCACCTCTGCACTTCCAGCTTTGTCTTGGTGTTGTAGGCGGTCTTGCAGCTACACCAGCTGATGTTCAGGATATGCTTGCATACATCCAGCGTCTTCAGGCAGAAGGCAACCTTCCTAAGGAAGTTACAGTTTCCGGTTTCGGTATCGGTAAAGGTCATCTGCCGGTTATGTTCTCTGCACTGGCTAACGGATGCCACGTACGTGTAGGTATGGAAGATAACGTTGTCTATGGTTACGATAAAGAAGGCAAGAAGATCCTTGCCAACAACCTGATGCTCGTTGAACGTGCTGCAAGAGCTGTTGAAGCTTACGGCAACGAAGTTGCTACATCTGCAGAAGCACGTGAAATGCTTGGTCTTGCACCACTGGATCATGAAGCTGTTGTTAAAGCACTTGATGCACTGACAATTGAAGATCTTGAGAAAGCAAAAGCAGAAGCTTCCGAAAAATATGGTACAACATATTTTGCAGCTAAGAGCATGGGCTAATTTGCCAGATATTTTTCT
>NZ_JBBMEK010000216.1:0-5791 GCF_040096555.1 Coprococcus intestinihominis
TATGCTGTTCATCGGCGGTATTGCCGCCTATACATTTGTATGGGATCTGGGTGATGTGGGCATCGGCCTGATGACATTGTTTAATATTTCAATCCTATATCCGTTGTCGAAGGAGGCATTTCAGGCACTGGGACAGTATGAGAAAGAGAAAGCGGAGAAATAGGATTTTTGTAAAGTATTTAAGTCATTTGCATCGGATAATGCCCAGCAAAGTTAATATTTGGTAAAGACGGTAAATTTTGTAAAAAAGTATTTGCCATCTGTTTTAAAGTCTGCTATGGCAGTACCGCTTACAAGGTTCATAATATTCCATTTGTGGCCCTTGGTGCTTTTATTCTCTGGTTCGGCTGGTTTGGATTCAATGCGGGAAGTGCTCTTGGTGCCAATGGACTGGCAGCCCATGCTTTAATGACAACGGCGCTTGCCAGCGCCAGCGCTATGATGTCCTGGATGCTGATTGATGTGATCAAAGACGGCAAGCCGACCCTTGTGGGCGCTTCAACCGGTCTGGTGGTTGGACTGGTAGCCATTACACCCGGGGCAGGATTTGTACCGATCTGGTCAGCGATTATTATCGGTGCAGCGGTCAGCCCAATCTGCTGTTTTACGATTTCATTTTTGAAGGGTAAGCTGAAAATTGATGATGCACTGGACGCTTTTGGCTGTCATGGCATTGGCGGTATTCAACGGCATTACCGTTTCACAGGTCATGGGGGTGCGGGGCACAGCGTGGTTACAAAAAGCGTGTGCGTGGTACGGAAGTAGATGTGATGATGCTACCGAAAATTAAGTTTGAAATTGTCGTATCCTCAGAAGAATGGAAGCAGAAAACCATTGCTGCGATTCAGAAAGCCGCTTTCACAGGTGAAGTCGGTGACGGCAAGATTTTCAGCTATGAAATTCGTTCTGCCATGAAGATCCGGACAAGGGAATGCGGGTATGATGCGTTAAATTGAAAAGAATTGAAATGTCAGAAGTAGAGATGTGCTTCTGACATTTTTAATGCTTCATTTTGAAAAAAATCAGGATTAATATATTGTTCAGACAATAACATAATCAATATTCGAAAAACAGAATGAATGACATGAAATGGAAAGGGTGATCAGAATGTCAAATTATAGTATATTTTTGCCAAGTTATAGCGTAGGGGAGGAATGTTATAAAGAGATTCCTTATGTAGCACGAAAGTATGGTAAAAAGGCAGTTGCTATCGGAGGAAAGACGGCGATGTCTAAAGCGAAGCCGGAATTATTAAAGGCTTTGGAAGGCACTGATTTTGAAATTACTGATTTTATCTGGTATGGCGGTGATTCGAATTATGAAAATGTTGAAATACTGAAGAAGCACCCGGAAGTAATAAATGCAGATATGCTGTTTGGTATCGGCGGCGGACGTGCTTGTGATACAGTTAAGATTTTGGCGGATATGTTGGATAAACCGTTTTTTACCTTCCCGACACTGGCCTCTAACTGTGCCGCATGTACAGCTATTGCGGTTGTATACAATCAGGATGCATCTTTTAAAGAGTATTATTATATGAAGACGCCGGCTTATCATACTTTTATTAATACAAAAGTCATTTCAGATTCACCTGCAGAGTTGTTTTGGGCAGGAATTGGTGATGCCCTTTCAAAAGAATACGAAGTTCTTTTTGTAACCCGTGATAAGCCGATGTATCATACACCATTGATGGGACATTGTATTTCAACCATTTGTACAGAACCTCTGCTGACGTACGGCAAACAGGCATTGGAAGATTGCCGACAGAGAAAACCATCTTTTGCACTGGAACAGGTTGCATTGGATATTATTATTTCAACAGGTATTGTGTCAAATTTTGAAACCCATGAAGCACAGCCGGATCCGAAGGATGATTATTATTACAACAGTACACTTGCTCATTGTGTTTATTATGGCGTATCTACGATACCGGCAGCGGAGAAACATCTGCACGGGGAGATCGTTTCCTTTGGTGTGCTGTGTCTGCTGACCTATGATGGACAGATTAGAGAACGTGATAAAATTATGGCATTTAACGCAGATATGAGATTGCCGGTTACACTGGAAGAAATGGATTTGACAACGGAAGATGTGGATAAGATTGTGAAGAAAGCATCCAGCGTGATCGAGTGGCAGTTCGTACCGGGCGGTGCATCAGAGGAAAAATTTAAAAACGCTATCCTGGAAACAGATGAAGCCGGAAAGAGTTATCTGGCACAACATTAACAGGAGTAAAAATAAACAGAGATGTAGCACGGATTAAAAATGGGTGAAACCTGTGGCATGATGATGCAGGTTTCATCCATTTTCTGCTTGACAAAGAAACAAATTTGCAGTATGATATTTTACAGATTATATAGTTTACATTGTGAACTAAATGGGCGGCATGAGTACTCCGATATGAAGATACAAAACTTCTGATGAATGGCATGAAGGATCAGTTGGTGTGTCAAAAAGATGGTGCATCAATAAAGATTGAACAGGATATATGAAATGAGAAATACAGAAAAGGACAAATATTGGCGAGAGATGATTAGAAAACAGGGAGAATTGCGGCATTTTGGTAGCATGGCTATTCGAAAGAGCAGTAAAGGAGATCTGGCATCTGCACAGGAGGTGGATTTACTGTTTCGAGTGGCTTTGTCAGGTGGTATGATGACACCGGGACAGCTGGCAGCGGATATGGGAGTCAGTAAGACGATTATCAGTCGTTTAATTGATAGTCTTGAGAAGAAAGCACTGATTATTAAAGAAAGAACATTGAACGACCGGAGAAGTTATGGTATTCGTGTAACAGATGATGGCAAAGAAGAAGTAGACCGGATGTATTATTATTACCTTGATCCATTGTACACATTAAGGGAACAGATGCCGTCAGATGATTTTGAGAAATTATTCAGACTCATTGAAGCGGCCAATACGATTTTGAGTAACGCGAATAGCAAATAGATAAGAAGCGTCAATAGTCGCACAGACTGAAATAGAAAAATGAAGCAAAAGAATATGATTAATGAAAGGATGAAAGATTAATGACATTTTATCAGGAATTGCAGTTGAGTTCCGCGGGTTCCAAACAATTAATTAAAAACACAACAGATAAGAAGGAAAAACGCAGACATATTTTGATTTATAATTTTAAAGTCTATCTGGTCATGACATTCTGTTTTGCACTGGTAACCTTATACAGCATGATCTTCGGATCGGACAATAGCGTAGCCGGGGTTGTTTTTCTGTTAGCACTTCTGGTGCTTCGCCAGGCGGATTTTGGTATTCGGACGCATCATGGTCTGCTGTGTATTGTCGGTATTTTTGCTATTTTGAGCGTCGGACCGAGGGTCTCCAATATGGTTTCACCATGGGCGGCCTTTGTTATTAATATTGGCTGTATTTTTACATTAATGCTGCTTGGCTGCCACAATGTCATTATGTACAATCATTCCACATTTGTGCTGGGATATTTATTGCTTCAGGGACATGATGTCACCGGCAGATCCTATTATCTGCGTGTTATCAGTCTGTTGGTGGGGATGCTGATCTGTATGGCTGTTTTTTATAAGAATCAGCGCAAGCGTCCTTACAGAAGACATTTGTTGGATATTTTCAGAGAATTCAATATTCGTTCGGCCAGAAACTGGTGGTACATCAAACTGACACTGGTGGTTTCAACAGCGTTGCTGATTTTCTCATTGCTGGGGCTGCCGAGAGCCATGTGGGCCGGCATTGCATGCATGTCCATCTGTCTGCCGTTTTCGTCGGATATTGTCGAACGTGCCAAAAAGCGAGGTCCGTATAACATCGTCGGCTGTCTGATTTTCCTTGTATTGTATTACATACTTCCGCCATCCATGTATCTTTATATCGGCATCATTGGCGGAATTGGTGTTGGTTACTCTGCAGGATACGCATGGCAGACAGTCTTCAATACCTTCGGCGCCCTCTCCATCGCTTCCGGCCTCTTTGGTGCGGCAGGAGCAGTCGCTCTCCGAATCGGCGCCAATGTCTTTGGTTCTGTTTATACTGTACTGTTCGATAAGGCTATGAATGGCCTTATACAACTGGTTAATAGCAGGGAATGTAGGAAAGCAGTATAAATCTGTATTCTACATAGTTGATAAAAATAAAATCATAAGATATTTCTTGCGGATGAAAAATAGTGTCGGTTATTTTTATTTAAAAGCTGTGACATTTGAATGAAGTCTAAATAAACAGCTGCGAAAGCATAAAATTCGAAAAGGTGCAGCAAAAGCCCTATTCAAAGGCAGGTGCTTCCAGCATAGCCGGTACTTAGATGTCGTTTTTTGACATCTTATGTACCGTTGCTAATGCTGGGCAGCGCGAGCGTGCCTGCTTTGAATAGGGCTTTTGCTACACCTTTCGTAGACTAGGGATTTCGCAGCATTGTTTTCACAGCGTCAAATAAAGTAATTCTGTTTTCCCGGCCGGAAGAAATACCGTACATGCATGACCGTCGACAGGAGCAGTGTCAGAAACTCTGCCACCGGAATGGCAATCCATGCGCCGGTTAAGTCAAGGAAAGTCGGCAAAATCAACAAGCTCAATACAATAAATACAAGCGTTCGGCAGAAGGAAATCATTGCGGAAATCAGACCGTTGGATAAGGCGGTGAAAAATCCGGAGGAAGTAATGTTTAAACCGCTGAACAGGAAGTTAATGGCAAAAATTTTAAATCCCGGAGCAGCCAGCCGGAAAGTATCCGCATCATGTGTAAAGACGGAAACAATTGGTGTGGATAATGTAACGGCAGCGATTGTCAGAAGAACTGAGGAAATACCCACAAAGAGGAAAGCAATACGATGGATATTTTTCAGTTCTTTTTTGTTGCCTGCGCCGTACTGGAAACCGACGATCGGTCCGATGCCGATGGAAAATCCAAGATAAAAGGCATTGAACAGGAACTGTCCGTACAGTAAAATCGTGATGGCAGCGACACCCTGTTCGCCGGCCAGACGCATCATGACAATATTGAACAGAAATGTAACGATGGCATTGGACAGCTGCGAGATCATTTCAGAGGAACCATTATAACAGGCCTGTCCAAGCTCCCTGAGATGGAGTCTGAAATGGGTGAAATGCAGAGAACCTTTCGAAAATGTAAAAAACAGCAGGCCGGCGATAGCCGGAATGGATTGACCGATACCTGTGGCAAGGGCAGCTCCGCTGATGCCCATCTGGCAAACAACGATAAAAACATAGTCCAAAACGGCATTCAGGATACCTGCGATCATCGTCAGAACAAGGCCAAGGTTTGGTCGGCCTGCAGTAACAAAATAAGACTGAAACAGACATTGCAGGATGGCTGCCGGTGCAAAGCTGACGACGACAGAAAGGTAACTGTCGCAGTCAGCCAGCAGAAGATCGCTGGCTCCCAGGATTCTGGAAATAGAAGTCAGATTCATATGGGTCAGCACAAGAATGACAACACTGATGAGCAGACTGATGACCACAAACTGGGTCATACATTCCTTGGCTTCTTTATCTTTGCCTTCCCCCATGTAACGGCTGATAATGGAATTGCCACCGGTGCCCAGCATGGTGCCAATGGCAAAAACAATATTAATGATTGGATAAACAATGTTTAAAGAGGACAGGGCATTGCTGCCGACAAAACGTGAAATAAAAATACCGTCGATAATCGTATATAACGACATAAACATCATCATAATGATGGAAGGTGCGGCAAATTTTAAAAGAGAGGCCGGTGTAAAATGGCCGTTAATTGAGTGACTCATAAATAAAATCCTTTCAAAAGATAGTGTAACTTTTATCAACA
>NZ_JBBMEK010000217.1:0-5735 GCF_040096555.1 Coprococcus intestinihominis
ACAATCCATATCGAGATAGTGATATTCCCGTATTTCGAGAAGAAAAAGCAAATTGGTTTTGAGAGGACTATAAATTCCAGTTTAACGAACAGGAGATGATGATCGCATGAAAATCCTACATGAACTTTCTTGGCTATGGGAAACGCTGGGCATTGCGCTTGTTGCTGCGGCTGTCTGCATGGCTTGCGCTGCGCTGATTGGCAAGGCAGCGAAGAAGAAGCTCGACAAAAAGGTGTTGGCGGTCGTAGGGGCAGCGGCATTTGTGGGCGCGATTCTGGCGGTCATTCTGATCGCCCGGACACCGATGCCGCTTTGATAGGACGGAGGATAGAATCATGCCGCTTCAAATCGTCAGAAATGACATCACGAAAATGAAGGTGGACGCCATCGTCAACGCTGCCAACGAGTCGCTGCTGGGTGGCGGCGGTGTGGACGGCTGCATTCATCGTGCTGCAGGACCGGAGCTGCTGACGGAATGTGAAACGCTCCACGGCTGCAAAACCGGGAGCGCAAAAATCACGAAGGGCTACAAGCTGCCCTGCAAATATATCATTCATGCTGTCGGTCCGCGCTGGTATGACGGACGGCATGGTGAGCGCGAACTACTGACATCCTGTTATCGGACATCGCTCATGCTGGCGAAGGAATACGGCTGCGAATCGGCTGCGTTCCCTCTGATTTCCTCCGGCATTTTCGGCTATCCGAAGGATCAGGCTCTCAAAGTGGCGATTGACACCATTAGCAGTTTCCTTCTCGAAAATGAAATGACGGTGTACATCGTCATTTTTGACCGCAAAGCCTATCAGATCAGCGGCAAGCTGTTTGCCGATATTGCAGCGTACATAGATGACCGCTATGTGGACGAGCATACTGATAATCGTTCCGAGCGTCTGCGCAGGATGAACGCCTTCCGGAAGGAAGAACCCATGCCTTGCGAGGCATCCGTTTGTGAAGAGGCAATCGAACAGCTCATGCCTCCCGTCTATGCGGCGGCTGCCCCCAAAAAGGCGGCAACCCTTGATGACGCGCTGGGACAGATCGACGAGAGTTTTTCCGAGATGCTTCTGCGAAAGATTGATGAGCGCGGCATGACGGACGCGCAGTGCTATAAGAAGGCGAATATTGACCGGAAGCTCTTCTCGAAGATCCGCTCGGACAAGTCTTATAAGCCTTCCAAGCCCACGGTCATTGCGTTTGCCATTGCCCTTGAGCTGCCGCTTGTTGAAATGAAGGATATGCTCATGAAGGCTGGCTTTGCGCTCTCCCACTCCAACAAGTTTGACATCATCGTGGAGTATTTCGTGGAGCATGGGAACTATAATGTCTTTGAGATCAACGAGGCTCTGTTTGCCTTCGACCAAAGTTTAATAGGAGCATAAGGTCTATGGATAAAGTGTTTCAGAAATTTTTGCGAAGTGGTATTGACCTTTCGCCCGTAGGGGTGGAGCGTCGTGAAGATAACAACCCATACTTTTGCACGCCAAAAGGTGCATCTATTTTTGGCTGGGCGGGTGTGGACGGCATCCACTTCTGCTTTGTTCGAGACTTTGGCGGTATGGTATTTTCCGTCAGTCCCATGAACTCGGCTCCGGATTTTGTTCATCCGCTGGCAAACGATTTTGAAGACTTTCTGAGGTTGCTCCTTGCTTGCAGTGATTCGGCAGCGCTGGAACAGGCGTGGATGTGGGATAAAGCCCAGTTTGAAGCCTTTTTGCAGGACAACCCTCCAACGCAGGATCAGCAAAGAACGCTATCAGAGCTTGCTGAGAAAATGAAATTGACGCCTATGGAACAGCCGTGGGTATACATCAAAAAGCTGCAAGCATCCTTTGATTATAGTAAGATCAAGTACACCGAGGACTATTATGATGTTGATATGAACCCAGAAGCAGAACCGACCATGCCTGAGTGGAAGGTCTACTTTGATGGAAACTTCTGGGGACATTCGGGAAAAGACCATGCCGGAACGGAAATCCGGTTGAATAAGCAATTTGACTGGGCGAGGCATCATTGGGTTATTCCTGCGGCGTATTCTTGCAGCAAGGGACTCGTCATGGACTTTTGTATGCGTACCCCGGAAGAAGACATTCGCAAGTTCATAACTAAATGGGATTTACACCCCGAAAACGACTCCTGCGAATACTTCACGCAGGAGCAGCAAATGCAGATAGATTTAGACAATCCACTTTGCCTTAACTTTATTCCTCGTTTGGAATTGAACGGGAAAACAATGCTGACCTCCCACGGCTGTTCCGTGGTCTTTAATCCATGTTTGCCAGACGGGGTGATCAATGAAGCGGAAGCAAAGTGGGCATTGGAACACTATGATTTGGATACATCCTATGGATGGATGATTTTTCGGGCAGCTTTTCCGTGGACAAGCAAACGCCGTCCTGAAATAAAAGCCCTCTCCCTTACAATGGAGCAGCAGTCGTGTCGTGTCCCGGGACCACATTTCAAGGCACACGCTCCCGGTGATTCGTTTTCTTTCCTCCATCCGGTCAGTGGAAAAAAATACACATTGACTGTACAGGAATTAGAGCAGCAGACAATTTCCGAAAAGCGTTACGGTTCTGACCGCTGGTTTTATCCTACGCATTTTACTGCTATGAGCTATACACTTTCTCCTGAACCTGACAGCGATGTTACGATCTGTGATTGCGCTGAGGGGGACAAGCCTTTGGAAATTGCGCCATGCTCTGACCGCTATGCACCAGAGGCACGAAACGATATTGCTTGTATCGGCATTATCGGCGGAGCGGACGGTCCAATCGCAATCGTGTGTGGAGACAGCTCAAAAGAAAAACTTCATGCAGTTTGTTCCTCTCTACACTTTGAGCCGGTGGAGGGTGATATTGAATGGCGTATCGTATTCAACATTAAAAGCTCCAATGAAATGTCATTAGGGCTGATCTAAGAAGAAAGCGGAGGCAAAGAAGGTGAAACAACACACTTACATCGCAATCGACCTGAAATCCTTCTACGCCTCCGTGGAGTGCCGGGAGCGCGGCTTAGATCCTCTGGACACTAACCTTGTTGTTGCGGATGAAAGCCGTACCGATAAGACCATCTGCCTTGCCGTCACGCCCTCCCTCAAGAGCTACGGTATCTCCGGACGCGGGCGGCTATTTGAAGTCAAACAGCGCGTGAAGGAAGCGAATGCCGGACGGCAGCACGACGCGCCGGGACACAGATTGGACGGCACATCACACTTCTACTCTGAGCTGCAAGCAAACCCGTATCTGGCGATTGACTTCATCATCGCGCCGCCTCGGATGGCGTACTACATGGAGTATAGCACCCGCATCTATCAGGTTTATCTCAAATATATTGCCCCGGAGGACATCGTGGTCTACTCCATCGACGAGGTGTTCATGGACGTGACGGACTACCTGAATACCTACAAGCTCTCGGCACATGATCTCGCCATGAAGATTATCCTCGACGTGCTTGAGACAACCGGCATCACGGCAACCGCTGGGATCGGGACGAACCTCTTTCTCTGCAAAGTGGCAATGGACATTGTAGCGAAGCACATCCCAGCCGACAAGAACGGCGTCCGAATAGCCGAACTGGATGAAATGAAGTTCCGGCGTGAGCTTTGGGCGCACCAGCCTCTCACGGATTTCTGGCGCGTGGGTCGAGGTATTGCGAAGAAACTTGAGCAGAATGGGATGTTCACAATGGGCGATGTTGCCCTTTGCTCGGAGCGGAACGAGGACTTGCTTTACAAGCTGTTCGGCAAGAATGCGGAATTGCTCATCGACCATGCGTGGGGCTGGGAGCCTACGACCATTGAAGCGATCAAGGCATACCGTCCCAGCTCCAACAGCCTCAGTTCCGGTCAGGTATTGCACTGTCCCTATGAGCCGCAGAAGGCGAAGCTGGTTGTCCGGGAAATGACGGACTTGCTTGTGCTGGACTTGGTGGACAAGGGGCTTGTCACCGATCAGATGGTTCTCACAGTTGGCTACGACATTGAGAACCTGACCGATCCTGCACGACGGGCAAAGTATCACGGCGCGGTGGGGAAAGACCCCTACGGTCGGGAGATTCCCAAACAGGCGCACGGCTCTATTAACCTCGACGGTCACACATCCTCTACCCGCAAAATAATGTGTGCTGTGTCAGAGCTGTTTGACCGGATCGTGGACAAGAATCTGCTTGTCCGCCGTATGTATGTTGTAGCAAATCATGTCCTGCCGGAAGCGGACGCGCCGAAGAAAAATGACGGTGCTGTCCAGCTTGACCTTTTCACTGACTATGCTGCCGAAGAGGAAAAACAGAAAGCCGAGGACGCCGCCTTGGAACGTGAGCGGAAAATACAAGCCGCCACGCTTGCAATCAAAAAGAAGTACGGAAAGAACGCCATCCTCAAGGCGATGAATCTTGAAGAAGGCGCAACCGCGAAAGACCGCAATGCGCAGATTGGAGGGCATAAGGCGTGAACGGAAAATACGACGAGATCATGGGACTTCCTCATCACGTTTCCAAAACGCGACCACAAATGCCGATGTCAGATCGTGCAGCGCAGTTTGCACCCTTTGCCGCCCTCACCGGCTATGATTCTGCAATCAAGGAAACCGGACGTCTGACCGACGAAAGGATTGAGCTTGATGAGGGAGCCTTGACCGCTTTGAACATGAGGTATCAGCTTCTCATGGATGCCCTTGATGAAGAGCCGGAGGTTGAAATAACCTACTTCAAACCTGATGAGCGCAAAGCTGGCGGTGCGTATGTAACTGCAACCGGCGCAGTCATAAAGGTTGATGACTTTGAGCGCCTAATTACCATGCAGGACGGCACGAAGATTCCGATGGATGACATCCTAAGCATTGACGGAGAGCTGTTCTTATCCTTAGAATAATGTCGCTTGCCATGCGACCAAATGAAGTGAATACCGAAGTACAATATGACTGTAAGGTGAGACACCAAGCAGTCATTTTTTTATATACGGAGGTACAAAACATGAGAAAGAACATGACGGAGATCGTATTCATCCTTGATCGCAGCGGCTCTATGAGCGGACTGGAAAAAGACACCATCGGAGGATTCAACTCCATGATTGAAAAGCAGAAAAAAGAGAATGGCGAGGCATTGATCTCTACCGTTCTCTTTGACAACGTGAGCGAGGTTATCCATGACCGTGTGCCGGTTCAGAAGGTGGATCCGATGACCGACAGGGACTATTCCGTTCGCGGCTGCACCGCGCTTCTGGATGCTATCGGCGGAGCGATTCATCACATTGGGAATGTCCATAAGTACGCAAGAAAAGAGGATGTCCCTGAACACACACTGTTCGTCATCACAACGGATGGCATGGAGAATGCAAGCCGCCGTTATGACAGCGAGAAGGTCAAGAAGATGATTGAGCGACAGAAGGAAAAGTACGGCTGGGAGTTTCTTTTCCTCGGTGCAAACATTGATGCAGTTGAGACGGCAAAGCATTTTGGAATTGGAGCAGATCGAGCGGTCAATTACCACTCTGACCGCGAGGGAACGCAACTCAACTATGAAGTTCTGAGCGAAGCGGTTTCCGCTGTCCGATGCAGCGTACCGCTGGGTACGAATTGGAAAAAACGTATTGATGAGGACTACAATTCCAGAAAGGACGGGAGAAAGTAATGAGAATAATCACCGTAAAAGGGACAGGCAATGTCTCCGCAAGACCGGATTACATCATCCTATCCCTGAACATTGAAGTCTTATCTGAAACCTATGACCGCGCAATGTCG
>NZ_JBBMEK010000218.1:0-5660 GCF_040096555.1 Coprococcus intestinihominis
GGGACTGATTTAAAGCTCCCAGTTGTCGCGCTTGTATTCATGATAACTGCAATCTGTTCTTCATCTGTCTCCCAGTCCAGTTCAATTTCTTGTTCCGGAAGTCGGGTAATATCTTCAAAATCCAGGTATTGATTCTTTGATGAAATAACCGTCTTAATATTTAATTTCTCTGTCTGATCATGAATCTCCTTCTCTGTTAAACGAATATTCAGCATAAGCACTTCTTTTTTTAAGAGTAACAAGGCATACAAAAGCAGTACCGATTCCGGCGAATTTTCCATTAATAAACCAATCCTAGGCTCCTGCTCTACACACCGATTTAATTTGCGGGCCAAACTGATTACTTTTATATATACCTCTTTAAAAGTCCAGTTATTAATGCATAACGCTTCCGGATTTTGTTCATACTGTATTTTTAACCATTCCATTATCGTACCTGCTTACGGAAATTTCGGGAACTGCTTAAAGTCTGGTTTTCGCTTTTCTTTAAAGGCATCTCTACCTTCTTTTGCTTCATCTGTTGTATAATATAGCAGTGTTGCATCCCCCGCGAATTGCTGTAACCCAGCTAATCCATCTGTATCAGCATTGAAAGAAGCTTTTAAGAATCTCAATGCCATAGGCGAATGCTGAAGGATTTCTTCTGCCCACTTTACAGTTTCTTCTTCCAGTTGTTCGAATGGCACTACCGTATTAACAAGCCCCATCTCTAAAGCTTCTTTTGCCGTATACTGACGGCAAAGATACCAAATTTCCCTTGCTTTTTTATGTCCTACAAGCCTCGCAAGATATCCTGCCCCATATCCCGCATCAAAAGAACCTACTTTCGGGCCAGTCTGTCCAAACTTTGCATTTTCTGAAGCAATCGTCAAGTCACATACAATATGGAGAACATGTCCTCCCCCGATGGCGTAACCATTGACCATAGCAATAACCGGTTTAGGGATAATTCGAATCAAATGCTGCAGATCCAGAACATTTAATCGTGGAATATTATCTTCTCCTACATAACCTCCATTTCCCCTTACTTTCTGGTCCCCACCTGAACAAAATGCTTCTTTTTCAACTCCTTGTCCGTGATTTGCTCCGGTAAGAATAATTACTCCGATTTCCGCATCATCACGTGCCACTGTAAAGGCATCTATAAGTTCCATAACTGTTTTGGGACGAAACGCATTCCTTACTTCTGGCCGATTAATTGTTATTTTTGCAATCCCATGATAAGTTTCGTAAATAACATCTTCATAGTTTCTGTTTACTTTTTCCCATTTAAATACGTGCATCAAAGTTTCCTCCTTCATAAAAAGCATTGAATTCTTCTAAGTTTAATTGCTGCTTCGCATCGGATAAAGCTGCCGACGGATTTGGATGCACCTCCAACATAAGCATATCCGCCCCTGCTGCTAAGGAAGCTTTCGCAACCGGAAGCATAATATCTTTTCTTCCAAGGGAATGGCTCAGATCAGATACTACCGGTAAATCCGTCTGGAGTTTTAATAATGCGATACAGGAAATATCTAAAGTATTTCTCGTAACAGTTTCAAAGGTTCGTATTCCCCTTTCGCACATGATGACTCTATGATTCCCTTCCGTCCGAATATAATCTGCCGCACAAATAAATTCCTCCAACGTAGACATCAATCCCCTTTTTAAAAGAATCGTTTTTTCTGTTTTTCCTAATTCTTTTAGCAGGCTATAATTATGCATATTTCTACTTCCCACCTGGAGAATATCAATCTTTTCTTCCATATACTCCAGTTCTCGGACATCCATAATTTCTGTCACTGAAAAGAGGCTATATCGTCTACAAATATCCTGTATGATTTTAATTCCTTCCCGGCCAAGCCCTTGAAAGCTCTCTGGCGAGGTCCTTGGCTTATACGCACCGGCTCTTAATAATTGAACACCCTTTTCTTTCAGAAAAGCAGCCGTTTTTTCTAGCTGTGTGTAAGATTCTACCGCACATGGACCTGCAATGAGCTTCCCGAAATTTCCGTTTTTTATCTGACTCCATATTTCTGTGTTCTTCTCTGTCATTTGTTGCCTTTCACTTCCTTTCTATTCATTCTTATCCAAAAACTCTTGTACAATCCTACAATACGTTTCTGGTTGTTCTAAATGCACATTATGCCCTGCATTTAATACCGACCGAAATAGAAAATTTTTATATTGTCCTTGTGCTGTTTTCCCTATTTGCGTATACTTCTTGTCCATATTTCCGCATATATAAAGAACTGGAAAAGAAACCATTTCTAATCGCTTTCCGCAATATGGGAAAATCCCCTGTCCACTGCCAAGCAAGGTGTTTGCCAGAGCGTTTTCCTTATTTTGAAGGCGTCTTTTCTTTATTTCTCTCTTTACAGAATCAGGTAGGTCTTTCTGTGTTTCAAAAATCTCTTGTCCTGACCAATATTCCTGAAACCATTGGATTCCATTTTTTAGAATATTCTCCGCTAATATTCGATCCTTTTCATACCTTTTTGCTCTATCATTATCTTTTTCTATTCCAAATGATGAGCTTTCTAAAAGTAACGCTTTTATTTCTTTTTCATAGTTCAGCGCATATATTGTTCCAATGCGACCTCCCATCGAATATCCAAGAATAGAATAGGAACTGCCTACAACATCTAA
This sequence comes from Coprococcus intestinihominis, assembly GCF_040096555.1. NCBI lineage: Bacteria > Bacillati > Bacillota > Clostridia > Lachnospirales > Lachnospiraceae > Coprococcus > Coprococcus intestinihominis. Next base: position 2,632 of record NZ_JBBMEK010000218.1, read on the forward strand.
AATTAGTTCATGCAAATGACTAAGCATAATCGGCAGCGTATAATAGCTTTGTTCTTCTGGCTTTTCGGAATTTCCATGTCCAATAAAATCAATCTTATATAATTTGTACCCTTCTAAATGTAACTGATTCCATGTCGAATAATTTTCCGCAAAACCATGAAGACAGATCAATGGTTTTCCTTGACCCGTAATTTCAATATGGTACTTTATCTGTTCAATTTCCTTTATCATTTATAATGTTGTATACCTCTCATGAAGTTTCCAGCTTTTTTCTTTTTCCGTGCAGACTTCAATCACATATATTCCTTGTGAAGCCAAAGCCCTGTTCACGCTTCGCTTAAAATCTCCATAATCGAGTACTCTATGGTAATGGATACCGTACAATGTTTCCAGACCGCTAAATTGAATACCATGTGGTGTTGAAAAAAGATATTCAAAATATTTTTTCCCTTTTTGCGGGAGATATTGGAAAATACCTCCTCCATCATTATTTAACAATACCACAGTCAAATTAAGCTGATGTGTTTTCCCAATCAAAAAGCCATTCATGTCATGGAACAACGCCAAGTCACCAGTCAATAACACTGTTGGCTGTCCATCAGTTGCAATTCCCAACGCTGTTGAGACAGTCCCATCTATACCATTTGTTCCTCGATTACATAATATCTGTACTTTTTTATTCTTTGCTCTCCAAAAGTAATCAATGTCTCGGATAGCCATGCTATTGGCCGATAAAAGGCAGCTTCTTTCCGGCATGATTTCCTGAAGAATCTGTACAATCCTACCTTCAAATAGCTCTTTTTCCTGTCCCACAGTTTCCAGTTTCTCTTTCATTTTTCTTTGCCAAGACTGCCACTGATGTAAGTATGTATTGTCTCTATTTTGGTACAAAATCCCTTCAGCAAATTTACAAGGTTCTGCTTGAACAAAAAATGTTGTCGTCAAACTTGGATTTCTATATTCAGAAGCTACATCAATCTGTACACATACCGCGTTTTTATGAAAGGCTATAAACTGCTGTAGCCGCTTGGATACTGGAGCTTGTCCAAACATTAAAATATAATCCAGCACCAACTCCTTTTTTGCTGATTCATTTTTCAAAAACGAATCGTAAGTATCAATAATTACCTCATCTTCATATTGACGTATATTTGATAATGGATCCGCTAAAACAGGAGCATTTAGCTGCTTTCCTAAAGAGATTAGTTGCTTAGGGCTTTCCGAAATTCCTTGTGCTCCGCATATAATGATTCCTTTCTTATTTTCAAAAAAATCATCCGGAATATGTGCCGCTAGATTGCCTTTTACTATCTGCACTTTATGAACGCTTCTTCCAGCCTTAAAATATTCTGTATTTAAGTCTGGAACCAGAGGTTCCCTGAGTGGGATGTTAATCTGTACTGGTCCTGCATTCATACCGTTACATTTCAAGTACGCCTTCTGCATAACAATTCTAGGGTATACAAATTGTTGTTTTTCATCTGGTATGGAAAGTTCTTCATAATAATTAAGAAATTCCCCAAAAATTTTATGCTGATTTATTGTCTGTGGCGCTCCAACATTTTGGAGCTCCGCTGGGCGATCCGCTGTTAAAAGAATCAACGGAATTCTGGAATGCTTTGCTTCAGCAACTGCCGGCAGGTAATGTGCTGCTGCTGATCCTGAAGTGCATACCAAAACTACCGGTCTGTTTTTCTTCTTTGCAATTCCTAACGCAAAAAAAGCTGCAGAACGTTCATCAATATTTAAATACGTATGGATTTCGGAATGCTCACAAAACCACATAGATAGTGGTGTTGAACGCGACCCTGGGCTTAATACTGCTTCTTTTATTCCCAATAAGCTCAATTCGTCAATTGCAACTGCAATATATTCGTTCATTCTATTATGTTCTCCTTGATTATAATGCCTCTAAAATAGTACGTAACTTAGTATTAGTTTCTTCATACTCCTCTCTACAATCTGACTGTTCTACAATTCCACAACCTGCATAGGCATATATTTTATTTCCATCTATCAATGCGGAACGTATGCCAACTACAAAAATACCGTCTCCATTTTTTTCTACAATACCGATAGGAGCGGCAAATAATCCTCTATCATGTTGTTCATATTTTTCTATAAGTTTCAACGCCTTTTTTCTTGGTTTCCCTCCCATAGCAGGTGTGGGATGGAGTAACCTTACCCATTCGATAAGATTTTTTTGCCCATCTGTAGCTACAATGCTAGTTTTTAGATGAAACAGATTTTTTAGTTCCATAAGTTCTGTCATTCCAATTGACACTTTATTAGTTACTGTTCGCATAGTGCTAACTATTTCCTCAATAACGATTTTGTGCTCATGGTTATTTTTTATGTCATTTAATAGTTCCTTACCTCTTTTTTCATTATTTTCGCATTTGGGGAAAGTTCCAGCTACAGCATAACTTTGGATACGACTTCCACATTTCTCAACCAGTATCTCTGGCGTAGCTCCTATAAAGGCTTTTCCTCCATATATATATGCAAAAACATAACTTTGCGGATTATTCTTTAATAAGTTCAATACACAACTAGCAAGATTAATATCTTTATCAAATAAAATCTCTACCTGTCTTGATGCAACAACTTTCTCAACTTCTCTCGCTTTTATATTACTCATAATGATATCAAATAAATCACACCACTTTTCATAATCATCAACAACATTTACGTATGTTGGTGTTGTTTTTTTTTGAGTACCTACCGAGAATAATATAGAATAACAATACGGAAATGTAATCTCCCCCATCTTCATTGTATTCCATAATCCCTCGCCTTTCTTATTTATATCCGAGAAGAATGGAATAGCAAAAAAGCTAATTTCTGATTCATTTAGAGTTGTTACTCCCAACTCTTCCGGTAATTCACTTTTACACCCTACAACACCTCGCTTGTTTATTGGATTATAGAAGAAAAAACCGCCATTTTTTTGGAGTATTTCTAAAATCATAATAATGTTACTAGGTTCGTACATCACAATCCTTGCCTCTCCTTATTTTGAAATTTTC
>NZ_JBBMEK010000219.1:0-5642 GCF_040096555.1 Coprococcus intestinihominis
TACACAGATTATACGCATCGGCCTTCCGCTTTCTCTGCAGGATATGCTATTTTCATGCTGTTCCATGCTGATTGCCCGCTTTGTCGCCGTTTACGGGGACGGCGCTGTAGCTGCGCAGAAAGTCGGCACTCAGGTTGAATCCCTGTCCTGGATGGCTGCCGACGGTTTTATGGCCGCTATCAATGCCTTTATCTCACAGAACTATGGTGCCGGACAGCTGGATCGTGTCAAAGCCGGTTATCGTTCCATCATGAAAATTGTTCTTGTCTGGGGAAGTCTCTGCACATTACTGCTTGTTTTCCTCCCGGGACCGATTTTCAGAATTTTCCTGAACGATGATGCTGTTTTGCCGATCGGTATCGACTATCTGCGCATCATGGGTTTTTCACAGCTTTTTATGTGTGCCGAAATTACAACAGCAGGTGCCTTCGGAGGTCTGGGCAACACCTTGCCGCCTTCCAGCGAAAGCATCCTGCTGACATGTATGCGTATTCCTTTACTTCTTATTCTGACAAAAACCCCCCTTGGCCTTTCAGGCATCTGGTGGAGCATCAGTATCTCCAGCATACTGAAAGGAATCGTTCTTGTCTCATGGTATCTTATTTATCAGCGGCGCCTTTTGTCCGCATCCGCTTCATCTGCTGATATCAGGCCCTGACGGATGGCTTCCATCCGCTCGGCCTCTTCTTCCGGAAGATAATTCAGCAGATAATTGCCTCTCTCCTGATTCTTCTCCAGATGCTCACGGCGGATTTCGACTTTTATCCGCTCGATTTCCTGCCGCAATTCTCTGGCTGACATCAAAAGGCACCCCTGACTTCGGATAATCACCTGCTCAAGGCCATCTGATGTTGCCACGGTTACTTTATACTTTCTTCCGATGGCATGGGCCGTCTTTTCGATATACTGATCTGCCGTCTCTGCCTCCTTTGTAAAAACGACATCAATATTATGCCACTTTGTCACTTCACCCGGAAATCCTTCCACTTTGTAGGCATCAAAAACAAGAATCACCCTCTGGCTTGTATAGCCCTGATAGTTGGACAATGTCTCCATCAACTTGTTGCGTGCAGCGTCCATACTATGTTCCGACAATTCATGCAGATCTTCCCAGGCAAAAATGATATTATAACCGTCCACAAGCAGATAGCTTTCCTGTGCGGTCGCCTGCCGTCTGTTCTCCTGCTGCTTCTTTCCGCCTCGCCAGCTGCCTTTACCGGATGAATCACTCAACCCACCTGTCATTTTCCCTGAAGAGCCTGATACTTCTGAATAACTTGTATCCGCTCCTCTGAATGTACGTTCTTTCTGTGGCTTTCGTCGCTTAATTTCACCATATGTTCTGACAAAAATAGCTTCCAGTTCTTTATCATCCGCCAGAGACGGTGCAATGCTTCGGCTTCTGGCAGCCTTCGCTTTTGCTGTCATCACCGTATCCCCATCCTCAGCACCTGCCGTCTCTCCATCCAGTCCGGCGCCTTCCAGATGCATATAATCTTCCACTTCATACCATGGCACTACAAATCCTGCACCATGGGCACAGAACACAGACCCCGTCGGATTTGCCAGATCCCGCTCCGGATCATAGGCTGATGCCACCAGTACTTCTTCCGTATTATGGCAAGGATAATAGCCCGCCATTGTACAGAACAATCGTCCTGTACCTCCGGTATAGGCAGCCACATCCTTCTGATATTCACGCATTTCTGAAACGGGTGCCATTCCTGTTAATACGGCTGTTTCGCCCTCATTTTCTCCAAGTTCAAACCTGCCGCTCATCTTCTCAATATCCGTCATGGCATGTCCTACCAGACGCTGCGGCAATTCCAGCCTGAAGCGGTAATAAGGTTCCAGCAGAACACTTTCTGCTTTCTGCAGTCCCTGGCGCACCGCTCTGTAAGTCGCCTGCCTGAAATCCCCGCCTTCGGTATGCTTCTGATGTGCTCTTCCCGCAATCAATGTGATGCGCATATCCGTGATCGGCGCTCCCATCAATACGCCTCTGTGAACCTTTTCCTCCAGATGTGTCAGGATCAGACGCTGCCAGTTGCGATCCAGCATATTCTCGCTGCAGACAGTATCGAAGACAAGTCCGCTGCCGGCCTCCAAAGTTTCCATTAAAAGGTGGACTTCCGCATAGTGTCTGAGAGGTTCAAAGTGACCCACACCTTCCACCGGTGCTGCAATCGTTTCCTTATACACAATTTGTCCTGTACCAAATTTTACTTCCAGTCCAAACCGCTCATGGATCATCTGCTGCAATATTTCTGTCTGGATTTCACCCATCAGCTGCACAAGCATCTGTCCTGAAATATCATCCCAGACAATATGCAGTTCCGGCTCTTCTTCTTCCAACTGACGCAATTGATGCAGTACCTTGTGCAGATCACTGCCCTCCGGCAGTTCAACCCTGTAAGTCAGTACAGGTTCCAAAAGGGGCACTACCTGCTCAGCCTCCGCTCCCAGTCCGTCTCCAGCCTGTGTCTGTGTAAGCCCTGTCACTGCACAAACCGTACCTGCTGAAGCTGCATCAACTGTCTCAAACTTTGTTCCATTATATATACGGATCTGATTAACCTTTTCTTCCCATTCACCTGCCGAAGCATCTTTCCCGGATAATGTATCCTCTGCCTCACCCCCGGCTTCCTGTCTTCTCCGTATATGGCCCCGGAGCTGTGCCTTGACCTTCAGGCTGCCACCGGTAATCTTCATATAAGTCAGGCGTCCGCCCTGGGCATCCCTTGCGATTTTAAATACTCTGGCCCCGAATGTCTCCGGATACTGCTTCTCTTCTGTCCATTTTGCAATGCCGTCCAACAACTCCTGCACCCCTGTCAATTTCAGGGCTGAACCGAAGAAGCACGGAAAAACCTTTCTCCCGGTGATCATTCTGCGCACCTGTTCATCCGTCACAGTTCCCTTTTCCAGATAAGCTTCCAGCACCTTCTCATTGCACATCGCCAGATTCTCATTGCGTGCATCTGCTTCTTCGGAAAAATCAATACAACTGTCCCCGAGTCGCTGTCTGATCTCCTCCATCAAAGCCCTTCTGTCTGTCCCATTCTGATCCATTTTATTCACAAAAATAAATGTAGGCACCTCATACCGTGCCAGAAGACGCCACAGTGTCTGTGTATGTCCCTGAACACCGTCTGCACCGCTGATCACCAGCACCGCATAGTCAAGCACCTGAAGCGTTCGCTCCATCTCTGCTGAAAAATCCACATGTCCCGGTGTGTCAAGCAGTGTATACGATCTTCCCCGCATCTCAATTTCGGCCTGCTTTGAGAAAATAGTGATGCCTCTCTCCCTCTCCAGGCTGTAAGTATCCAGAAAAGCATCTTTGTTATCTACTCTGCCCAGCTTTCTGATACTGCCTGTCAGATAAAGAATGCTCTCAGATAGCGTTGTCTTTCCCGCATCCACATGCGCAAGAATACCTAATACTGTTTTACTCATCTATATCAAATCCTTTGTTTTTCATTCAGTGCTTTTTTTATTGTAAACTATTTTCCCAATTCCGCAAAGTACTAATTCCCTTTTTCTGTATTTGTGAAATATTTATGAAAAAGTATTTGAAATTCCATCAAAACCATAGTATAATAGATAGGCACTGGAGACGTATCGAAGTGGCCATAACGAGCTTGACTCGAAATCAAGTTGTCGGGCAACCGGCACATGGGTTCGAATCCCATCGTCTCCGCTATACAAATTGAGGCTGTTACTTCAGAGTAACAGCCTCTTTTCTTTTTCAATGCTGAATTTTTCTTATTTCCAGTCCATTATCCACCATTTCGGATTTTTTCAGGAAAGTTTTCAACCGCCAATCACAATACTATACACCTTTTTAAATGTTTCATCCACATTCAGGCTGTTGATACCCGGTTTATCCTGCAATTCACCTTCATAGCCGAAATTGTCGCATCGTCCGCACCACGGTTCCAGGCACACAAAAGGTGCTCCCGGGGCCGCCCAGATACCAAAATTCGGAAATCCGTCACATAACAGGGTCAAATAATCCGAGCCATCCGGCATAACAATTCCTGCCTGTCTGATCTGTCCGCCGTCAAAAACAAGGGCATCCAGGTCAAAAAGGTCTTTTCTCAGCTGGTATTTGTGATCAGTCAACATCATTGTGTAAACCTTATCCGGCAAACCGGTTCCCGTATTCATGTCGATACGGATAAAATGCAATTCATCCTGATCCTCCGCAAACTTCAGCGCATAATCACTGTATTCCGTATCCGGCAGCACCGGCACATTAAATCCGGGATGTCCGCCAATTGTAAAATGCATCGGGTGGTCACCTGTATTCTTTACCTGCCACTGTATATCCACTTTATCTCCATCCAACCGATGGGTGATCATCAATTCAAAATCAAACGGATAAACCTTTCTTGTTTCTGCATTCGACACCAGTCGATGGGTCACAGAAGCCGGACTTTCTTCAACTCTTTCCAACACATAATCTCTGGCAAAACCATGCTGATCCTGCACATAATGTCTGCCCTGATACAGGTATTCGCCGCCGTAAAACTTGCCTACATTCGGAAAAAGGATCGGTGCCTGCCTTTTCCACCAGGCCGGGTCTCCCTGCCAAATCAGTTCGCGGCTATATTTTTTGTCATAAATGCTGACAAGTTCTGCACCCAAATCATCGATCGTCACGACCAGACGGTCATTTTCCATCTTAAATCTTCCCATATCTATTCGCCTTCTCTTTCTTATGCAATCTATTGATGTATATTTTTATTATCAAACAGCAACATATCCCGCTTGTATCAGCTTCTGACCGCCCATCGGAGTTTTGTGGAATGTGCACGGCTGTTGCATCTGCATTCTTCCGCAGAAGGACGAATCACATCCTTCGCGGCTTCACTGTAAATACCGGCTTTCACATTTTCCTTGAAAGATTTCTTTACCAGTCTGTCTTCTCCTGAATGGAACGTCAAAACAGCTACTCTGCCGCCCGGATTCAACACATCCGGAAGTTTCTGAAGAAAAGCTTCCAACACTTCAAATTCACTGTTCACATCAATACGCAGCGCCTGAAATGTTCTGGCACAGGATTTCTTCACTGCCTCTTTTCGATCTGCAGCCGGTACTCTGACCAACGCCTTTTCAATTAATTCACGCAGTTTTGATGTTGTATCCACCGGATGCCCTTTTTTCAGTTCCTGCATCACAACTGACGCGATCTCTGCCGCATAAGGTTCATCAGAGTTCTCAATCAACATACCCTCAAATTCATCCCTTGTCACATGCTTTAACCGCTCGGATGCAGGCTCTCCCTTTGTCTGATCCAGTCTCAGATCCAACGGTCCGTCATATTTATAAGAAAATCCTCTGTCCGGGTTATCAATCTGCATGGAAGAAACCCCCAGGTCTGCCAGTATAAAATCGAATTTGCCATCTTTTTCGGCTACCTCATCAATATTGGCAAAGTTGATCTTCCGGATCGTCAGTATGTCCGATCCGAATCCCTGATTTCTCAACCTCTCTTCTGTCTTGGCCATCTCAATGGCATCCACATCAAGAGCCGTCAGATGACCTTCGCCATTCAGGCACCTCAACATAGCGGATGTATGCCCGCCATATCCCAACGTAGCATCCAGTCCTCTTTGCCCCGGCTGAATCTGCAG
>NZ_JBBMEK010000220.1:0-5618 GCF_040096555.1 Coprococcus intestinihominis
AGTGTTCCATTCCTCCAATACCTTCCAGTATCTCCTGTTCTATACCATCTCTTCCCATACTTCATCACAAATTTTTCTCTGGTTAGCTTGTTATCACCCACATATCTGTTAGCAACACCGGCACCTCCAATCCACAATTCCCCCTTAACATAATCCGGACAGTCTGCTCCCTTTTTATCCACAACACGATACATTTGATTTTTTAGCGGGTAGCCATATGGTATGGATTTCCACCATTCAGGAAATGGATATTTCACTTCGATATAGTTACTCCAAATAGATGCTTCTGTGGCTCCACCCATAGCAATAAGTTTTGTCATTGGGAATACTTTACTCAACCGCTTCGGTATATCTAATGTAATCCAATCTCCTGATAAAAACATATATCTTAAACTATTTCCTATTTTATTTTTATACTCCATATCAGTTAATAGCATTTTTGCCAACGAAGGAGCCGAATTCCAAATTGTTATCTTATATTCTTCTATAATTTGTGTCCATTTTTCTGCATTTCTCCACGCTTCCGGAGGAACTAGAATCAACTTTCCCCCTGCATTAAGCATCCCAAATATGTCATAGACTGACAAATCAAAGTCAAATGCTGAAACCCCTATAGCTATATCTTGCTCATTGACTAAAAATTTCTCATTTATTGCTTCTATTGTATTCATTGCTGAACGATGAGTAATTTCTACTCCTTTAGGTATCCCAGTAGAACCGGAAGTATAAATTATATACGCTGGATTGTTTGGTTCTGCTTCGTTCCCGTTGAAACTTCTAGTAAAATTCATTCCTAAATGAACATCCATCCAACATTTCTTTTCTATAACACTAAACTTTTCAATATATTGCTTCGATGCAAGTATATAAAATACTTCTGCACTTTCAATTATAAGTTTAAGACGTTCTAATGGTTGCAACGGCTGAATAGGAATGTATGCCCCACCACATAACTGTACTGCCAACATGGCTATTATTGTTTCTACATTTCTTTCAGTAATAATTGCCACCCTCGTTTTCTTTTCTACTCCGTTTATCTTTAAAAAACCTGCCATTTTCCGACTTGCTTCTACCAGTTCTGCATATGTCATCTTACATCCAGAATAGCTTCAATAAGCGCAACTTGCTGAGGGTTATTTAGAGCATTCGAGAATATCTCCTCAATCAATGTTTTATTTGGTACATCCTTTTCTAAAAAATCTACCGCTGCGTCTCTATGTGTCTTTTGAGATGCGGGCAAAACCTCTACCTTATTACTCCATTTATCATTGTCTGATACTATATTTATCGTATCTATTAATGTATTAAACATTTCCGTAACCATATAGTCAGGAAATGCTGCATCAACCGCATCCCATACAAATAACATTCCATCATCAAGGGTAAACAGTTGAAAATCAATCAATACCTGTGGTGTTTGCGAAATCATATATGTAATTTCACCAAAAGCATTTTTAAAATCTTTACTTATTAAAGGTGTTCCTATATTGCACGAAAATACAATTGGAGCTCCAGCGAAAGCATCCCTTGTTTTCTTTAAATCTCTAAGTATCTGTATCCCAGAATAATTAGAATGGTCAATACTTTCTTGAAATTGTTTTTGGATTTCTTTTGCATATTCTATAAAAGATTTTTCTTTTTCAAAATCCATTTCAACCAAAATTAAATTGGTAAAGTCTGCAACTACTTCATCAATATCATCAGCACTATCCCGGTTAAATAGAGGAACATTTATCACAAACTTCTTGTTTTCACTCCATTTGCTAATTACCATACCATATATAGTCAAAATTAATGTAGCTAAGGTCACTCCTATTTCTTTAGCATAGTTTTTTAACATTTCAGTCTTTTCTAATGATATTTCATATTGATGCCTTTTGAATCTTACCTCCTGTTTCAGCATATATTCTCGAATATATGGGAGTTTCGGTGCTTCTGAAATAAAATCTAATTTTTCACTCCAAAACTTTTTATCCATATCTTCCGCTACTTGTCTATTACCCTTTTGTGTTTCTAAATACGAAGCAAAATTCCACTCTTTTTTTACCGGTGGTAAAGTTTCATTAACATAATATGCTGCTATATCTCGCAAAATTATCTGAAAACTCTGTACATCACATACAAGCAAATCTATATCAAAATGTAATCTATATTTGTTGTTTCCTAATATTGATATTTCTAAGGCAATAACTTGTCCCTCTTCTATTTTAAGCAAACGATGTGATCTTTCATTCCTTATCTTCAGTAAATACCTTTCCTTTTCTTTTTCATCTTTTTCAGACAAATCAATCACATGAATATTTTTTTGATAGGGACTTTTCATTATAACCTGCTTGCCAGATTCTAAAAATCTCGCTCGCAACATAGGATGGTACTCAAACAAAATTTCCCATGCCTTCTGTAATTTCTGTAAATTAATTTCTCTTGTATCAACCTCAAAGTATCCATGGCACCCAATATTCCCAAGAAATTGTTCTTTCCCTCTCCCTATCCAATAGGCATACTGCACATCTGTCATTGAAAACGGTTCATACATATTTACTTTTTTTTCAACTTGTTTATGTTCTTGTCTTTCTGCATGAAGCAATAGTTCTGCCCACTCATAAATATAAGGGCGTTTCAACAAGTCCGAAAATTTAATGTTATATCCTTCTTTTTTCCAATAAGCTACTATTTTCATAACAGTTAATGAATTTAATCCAATTTCAAAAAGATTTTCATTCTCATCAACATAAATTCCTTGTTCTTTTTTTATTAAATCAATCAATTTATCCTTGATATATGTCTTTTCATAAATATTATCCATTTTTTCTCTCCTGTTCAATTTGGGTTTTCAGTAGTTCTTTATCTATCTTCCCTATATTCTTATATGGAAGCTTAGACAGATAGTGAATCTCATCTGGAAATTTGTATGTTGCAATCCCCATTTCTCTCAACTTTATATAAATTTCTTTCTTATCCACTGAATGTTCTACAACTATACATGCGACTGTTTTTTCTCCTAATCTTTCATCTAGCATTCCAAAAACACTTGCTTCTTTAATTCCTGAAATTTTACGTAAATAAGTTTCCACCTCATCTGGAAGCACATTTTCTCCTGCCCTGTTAATCTGTTCTCGTACTCTCCCAAGAATTATAATATTTCCAGACGAATCCTTTTTAGCCTTGTCTCCTGTTTTAAAAAAACCATCCTCTGTAAAAAGTTCGCTATTTAATTGCTCATTTTCATAATATCCACCAAAGGTATATGGACCTTTCTCAATTAACTCTCCTTCTTCTCCTTGTGCCACTTCCGTATATTTTGAATTAACGATTTTTATTTCGTCATATTCCGAAATAGGTTTTCCTTGTGTGCGTATTGCCACCTCTTCGTTATCATTTAAATCTGTAAAACATGTTACTCCTTCTCCAAGACCATAACCCTGCTGTAAACACACATCAAACTTTTCAATAATCTTTTTTCCTAAATCATAATCTAATTTAGAAGCACCTATTATAATTTGTTTTAGACTAGACAGGTCATTATCATAAAGCTCCACAGCATTTACCCATACTGTAGCTAAAGCGGGTACAATACAGGTAGCCGTAACTTTATATTTTTCAATAGCTTCAAATGCATCGTCAAATGCTGCAGTCTGTGGAAATACTACGGTACCTCCCGACAGAAGTGTTCCTAAAACCCCTGGATTAGCAAGCGCTAAATCATGAGAGGCTGACAGTACTGCCATATATGTTGTTTCGCAACTGAATTCACATTTTTTTGCTGCTGCTTTAGCATTATATATATATGTTTCATGGAGCTTAGGTATAATTTTGGGCGTTCCTGTTGTTCCACCTGAAAGTAAGAAAACCGCCACATCCCTATATTCACAATAATTTTCTTGCATCTCTTCATCTTTGATTTCATCAAATGTTGCGATTTTTCTATCTATACTATTAGTCACATTTTCTTCTGCAATCACTAGTTTTAATGACGAAATATCTTTTACACTTTGCTCGATGAGATTATCATAATCAACATTTTCTATCTCATTTTTCTCAACTATTAGCGCAGAGGCTTCCACAGCCCTTCCTATTCGCGTAACTTCGTAATTTCTATGTTCCTGCAATAATAGCACTGGAGAAGCCCCTATTTTCATTACAGCAAATAGTATTTCTACATAACGGATTCCATTTTTCATTTGCAAAAGTACTTTATCGCCTTTGTTTACTCCTTTATTTTTTAGACCTTTTGCATATTTAGATATCTCACAATACAATTTTTTATATGAAATTTTTTCAAATGTATCAATAACTGCATATTTATCTGGATATTTATTACATATTTGTTCTAGCTCATCTAAAAAAGTATTCTTTTTTAGTATCCCTATATTTTCATATTCTTGCAGACTATCCTCAAAATTCATTGTAAATTCTCCCTCTACTTTTAAATTTCATCTGTAATACCTTTCAATATTGCATTTAATTTATCAATAACTTCTATCTCTTTCTCACGTATATAAAAATGTCCACCTTTAAATAAAAAATATTGAAAGTACTGATCTGTATAATTTTCCCATTTTTTTATATCTGAGGGAGTTGCCTCTTTATCCTCCATGCCGGCAAACGCTATAATAGGAGCATGGATTTTTTCTTGTCGCTCAGTATAATAAGTTTCATCCATAGTAAAATCAGCTCTCAACATAGGTAAAAAAATTTTTAATAGTTCCTGGTTTTCCATTATTTCTTTTGGCGTTCCTTCGAATCTTTGAAGTTCTCTCTTAAATGCTTCATCAGGTAAATGATAAATCGGATTTGGTTCTGGTATACTTGGTATCCTACTTCCCGAAACGAACAAGTACTGAGCTTGATACCCCTTATTTTCAAGGTGTTTTTCCAATTCATAAACAATTTTCCCACCCATACTATGCCCCCAAAGAGAATATCTCCCTTGTATAGCACTCTCTATTTCTTCCATCAAATCCTCAAGCATTAACTTCATATCTGTATATGGTTTTTCCATAATCCTTTCTTCCCTTCCAGGAAGCTGAATTGGGCAAACTGTTATTCCATCTGATAGCTTTTTTATCCATGTACTATAGGCAGAAGCGCCACCTCCAGCAAAAGGTAAACAAAATAACGTTATATTTTCTTTTTTAATATTTTCACGGTTTTTCAGCAATTTATAATCCACGTTTATCTTCCTCCAAATGTATGTCATTTATTCATTTCCGTTGCAACTATATAGATACTTTTGTAAAAGGTGGTATGGATTGCGTTACCCAAACATTTCCTCCTATAACAGCACCCTGTCCAATTACTGTACTGCCACCTAAAACAGTAGCCCCAGCATAAATAGTTACATTATCTTCAACTGTAGGATGTCGTTTCATACTTTTTTGCTTATGACCTCCGCGAGTTGATAAAGCCCCCAAAGTCACACCTTGATATATTTTTACATAGTCTCCAATAACTGTAGTTTCCCCGATTACAACTCCCGTTCCATGATCAATAAAAAAGCTTTCTCCAATTTCTGCCCCCGGATGGATATCTATCCCCGTCATAGAGTGTGCATACTCTGTCATAATTCTCGGTAATATAGGAACTTTCAGTTTATATAAGCAATTAGCCGTCCTTTG
>NZ_JBBMEK010000221.1:0-5618 GCF_040096555.1 Coprococcus intestinihominis
ACCTTTTGCGGAGGGAAACCGTCTGCTTGTAGCGGCAACAGATGTAAGCAGCCGCTATACAAGGCGGGGTAGAAAAGAGTATGAACGGATGGCTGCATATATCCGGGATATTATTCGTGGCAAGCATGGCAATTATATGGTCTTTTTCCCGTCATATCAGCTTATGAAGGATGTTTTTGAAGTTTTTACGGAAATGGAATTAATGAAGGCAGGCCATGGTCTGCAGCTGGTTGTGCAGGAATCCGAGATGAGTGAAGATGCAAGACAGAAGTTTCTGGATGCTTTTCAGGCGGATGCTGCAGATGCGGTTATTGGTTTCTGTGTGATGGGCGGTATTTTTTCGGAGGGCATTGATCTGAAAGAAGACCGGCTGATCGGTGTCATCATTATCGGGACAGGACTGCCGCAAGTTGGAGAAGAGAGAGAGCTTTTAAGTCGGTATTTCAATGAGAAATCCGGCAGAGGGTTTGAATATGCCTACCTTTATCCGGGGATGAACAAGGTTTTGCAGGCAGCAGGACGCGTGATCCGAACGGAGAAGGACAGAGGCGTGATCGCGTTATTGGATGAGCGATTTAATTACAGTCAGTACAGAAAAATGTTCCCGAGAGAATGGCACAATTGCAGTAAGACCAGTCTGAATACAATCGTGCAGCAGGTGGAGGATTTCTGGACAGATAAAGCATAGGATCAGATAAGAGAAAAATATTTTCAGGCAGATGAGATATTTGATATAGATAATAACAGGAGATAAACGGAGGCGATAAAGTTGAGGATTGGTTTTATAGGGCTCGGTATTATGGGCGAGGCCATGTGCTATAATATTATCAGAAAACATGACAGTGATGTCTATATTTATGACGTAAAAACAGAACCGGTACAGCGGTTGGCGGAAAAAGGCGGTATCGCCTGTGACAGTGCCGTTGATGCAGCAAAACATTCGGATGTGATCATTACAATGCTGCCGAGATCAGAAGATTCCCTGTCAGTATATAAAGAAATACTCCCGGCCGTCAATGCAACGAAAATCTGTATTGACATGAGCACCATTGATCCTTCCGTTTCATTGAAAATCAGTGTTATGATCCAGGCTCATGGTGGACATTTCCTGGATGCGCCGGTTGTTAAGTCGAAGGCGGCCGCGGTGCTGGGCAATATCGGCATTTATGTAGGCGGCGAGAAAGAAATTTATTTCCAGGTGAAGCCAATCCTGCAGTATATGGGATCAAATGTACTGTATATGGGATCCAGCGGCAAGGGTATCGGTATGAAGATCTGTCAGACCACACTGCTGGCACAGATTCAGAATGGTGTCAATGAAGCCCTGGCTATGGCTGTGAAACAGGGCATTGATGTGGATCGTTTTACAGCGGCCCTGTCTTTTGGCGGTGGTCAGAATGCTTATTTTGATGAACGTCAGATGGCCATCAGGAACAAAGATTATGCGACGACATTTTCGGTCCGGAATATGTCCAAGGATATTGATATCTGTCGTCGGCTGGCAAAGACGGAAGGAGTTCAGGCAGAAAGTCTGGAAGGCATCAGGGAAGTCTACGACCGGGCACTTGAGGCGGGATATGGTGATAAGGATTACAGTTCTGTTATTGATATGGTCTTTGAGAAAAACCATGTCAAATATAAACCTAAATTATAAAAGCGATTGATTGTTAAAAACGTGATTATAAAAGTATTATTCAAAAGTGAATATTGAATATTGTATACAAATTGTATAAAATTAAAAACTATAGGAAACTGTGTTGAAAGAAAAAGAAACTATTGTTAAAATATTGTTAATCACTCGGGGAGGAGAATGATTAACTAAAATAAGGAGGAATTGCTATGACAATCACAATCTGTATTGGAAGCTCATGTCATCTGAAAGGTTCAAGAACAATTATTCAGAAACTGGAAGAATTGATCACGGAGCGTCAGTTAAACGACAAAATTGAGCTCAATGGTTCATTTTGCATGGGCGAATGTTCAAATGGTGTTTGTGTAAAGATTAACGATGAATTGTTCAGCGTTTCACCGGAGACTGTGAATACATTTTTTGAAAATGAAGTACTCAGGAGGCTTTAAGGGTGGGCGTCATTGGATTTAGAAAGGCAAAGTGCAAGGACTGTTATAAATGTGTCCGTTTGTGTGAAGTAAAGGCCATTCGTATCAAGGATGAACATGCACAATTTGTTGCTTCAGAGTGCGTGGAATGCGGCCAGTGTCTGGAGGCCTGTCCACAGAATGCAATTACATTTATCAAGGATATTCAGTGGATCAAGTCCATGGTGAAGAACCGGGAGAAGACTGTTGTATCTCTGGCGCCGGCGTACCTGGGTGTATTTGGAGATGCAGATCCGAACCAGATGGCGGCGGCCCTTCATCAGCTGGGATTTACATATGTACATGAAACGGCAGAAGCAGCTGGATATGTTGTGCAGGAATACATGAATTATTGTGACAGATCTGATAAGGATGCGGTTCTTCTGACATCATCATGTTCTGCCATCAACAACTTGATTGAGAAATATCATCCGGATATGCTGCCGTATCTTCTGCCTGTTGTGACACCGGCTATCGCACATGCAAGAATGCTCAGAGCACAGTATGGACCGGATGTGAAGATCATCTATATTAGTCCATGTGTCTCAGATGGAGGAGATGCATTGAAGGATCCGAGAACAAAAGGCATCATCGATGCGGTGTTGGATTTTGCAACACTGCGTGAATGGCTCAGAAGCGAACAGATCAAGATTCCGGAATGTCCGAGTAGCCATATGGACAGTATGGATCCAAAGGTGATGCGTCTGTTTGCTGTCAGTGGAGGGATTCTTTCTGCTATTAAGGCTGCAAAGGGCCGTAAGTACAAGCACAAGCGACTGTATGTCAGCGGTATCGGACCATGTGAAGAACTTTTTGAGTGTATCCGTAATGGAGAGATCAAGAACTGTGTTATTGAGTTGAATTCATGTACCGGCGGCTGCATCAACGGACCGATGACCGGAGGCAAGAAGCGTGACCGTTTCAGATCCAAGATCAGTGTCAGCCAGAAGGTAGATGAGCATGAGGCACCGGAATTACCGCCGCTGCCGGAAGGTGTCAGCCTTTATAAGGAATATACGGCGCGCTGCGAAAAGAGAATTGTCCCGTCAGATGAGCAGATCCGTGCAATCCTGTCCAAGATTGGCAAGGATTCACCAGAGAAGGAATTAAACTGCGGTTCCTGCGGTTTCCCGACATGCCGTGATAAGGCCATTGCTGTATACCGCGGCAAAACCCAACTGACCATGTGTATTCCGTATATGTATGAGCAGGCCAAGGGTATGTCTGATATTATTCTGGCTGTGACACCAAGTATGATCATTGTTGTGGATAAGGATTATTATATCTGCGAATTCAACAATGCAGCAGAGGTCGCTTTTGGTGTATCCCAGCAGAAAGCGCTGGGACATCCGGTATCTGAATTTATTTCCACAGAATATTTTGAAAAGGTTTTCCGTGAGAAGCGAAGTATTATTAATCAGCGTGTAGATTATGATGCCTATCATATTAAGACAATGCAGAATATTATCTACATGCGTGAGCAGGAAAAGGCCCTTGTGATTATGCGTGACATTACGGAAGGTGTGCGCAAGCAGGAGCAGCTTCGGAAGGTGAAACTGGACACAGTGGCTATGGCTCAGAATGTCATCAACAAACAGATGATGGTGGCTCAGGAGATCGCCGGTCTTCTTGGTGAGACAACAGCTGAAACGAAGTCAACCCTTCGCAAATTGAGAGACACACTGATGGACAGTGATGAGGATATAAAGATATGAATGTAAGTCTGGATGTCTGCAGCAAGAGTCTGAACAAAAGAGAAGAAGAACTTTGTGGTGATACTGTCGAGATCGTTAAAACTGCGGATGCTGATATTATCATTCTGTCAGATGGTATGGGAAGCGGTGTAAAGGCCAATATCTTATCCACATTGACCACCAGGATTCTCGGTACGATGCTGAAAAACGGTGAGACTATTGAAGACTGCGTGGAGACCATTGCTATGACACTGCCAATCTGCAAAGTAAGGCAGGTGGCCTATTCCACATTTGCGATCCTTCAGATTTTCAGAGATGGGCGTGCCTATCTGGTGGAGTATGATACACCGGCCTGCATTGTGATCCGTGACGGTCAGAAGCTTGATATTGAGCATACAGAGAGGGAGCTTTCAGGCAAGATTATCAGAGAATATCGTTTTAACATTCAGGAAGATGACTATTTTGTAATGATGAGTGACGGTGTGACCCATGCAGGGGTTGGCGGTCTGTATGGTTTTGGATGGGGACGGACGAGAGTCGGTGAGTTTATCCAACAGAGGTTCAATGATACGAAGATGACGGCAGCACGTCTGGCATCCTATGTGATCAATGAGTGCAGTCAGCTGTACCATCAGCGACCGGGAGATGATACAACCGTTGTTGTGGCGAAAGTGACAGCACGAATGGACCTGAATATTTTCACAGGTCCTCCGACAAAGCGAGAAGATGACGAAAGTGTTATCCGTGAATTCATGCGCTCACAGGGGCTGCATGTTGTCAGCGGCGGTACAAGTGCCACAATAGCGGCACGTGTATTAAACAAACATATAAAAGCATCCCTCATTTACGAAGATCCGGATATTCCTCCGACAGCTGAAATTGACGGACTGGATCTTGTGACGGAAGGTGTTCTGACACTGAACCGTGCGGTGAGTATGATGCATGAATATAATGAAGGACGGCAGGATCAGTCGTTTTTCAAACGGCTTGATGAGAAGAATGGCGGTTCGCAGCTGGCAAAACTCATTATTGAGAGATGCACGCATCTGCATTTATTTGTAGGTGAAGCGATGAATCCGGCTCATCAGGCAGCTGGTCTTCCATTTGATCTCAGTGTCCGCATGCGTTTGGTGGACAAGATCATTGAGGAAGGCAGGAAGATGGGAAAAACAGTCAGTGTTAAATATTATTGAGGATGATATGTATGAAGACAACATTTATTACTGATATTAATAAAATTAAATTTGAAGTCAATACAGAAGTTGCCCGGCTGGCTTTTGCAGGAGAATTGGACGAGAAAGCCAATGAGATTCCTTACAAGCTGATTCCGGGACGTACACCGCACTACAGATGCTGCGTTTATAGAGAACGTGAGATCATCCGTGAGCGTGTACAGCTGTCTATGGGACGTTCTGCCATGTCCGGTCAGAAGAACAAGAATATTGTGCAGGTGATCGAGGCTGCCTGTGAAGGCTGTCCAATCAACAGATTTAATGTGACTAACAACTGTCAGATGTGTATGGCCAAAAAATGTCTTGGCGCATGTAATTTTGGCGCCATCAAGTTTGAAGGCGGCCATGCCGTCATTGACCATAAGAAATGTAAAGAGTGCGGTAAGTGTGCAGAGGCTTGTCCTTACAATGCCATTGCCGACCTGATGCGTCCATGTAAGCGCAGCTGTCCTGTAGATGCCATTACAATGGATGAGGACAACATTGTTGTTATTGATGAGGAGAAATGCATTAACTGCGGTCAGTGTGTGATCAACTGTCCGTTCGGTGCTTTATCAGACCGTTCATTTATGGTGGACGTAATCAAACTGATCAG
>NZ_JBBMEK010000222.1:0-5607 GCF_040096555.1 Coprococcus intestinihominis
ACTTCTTCGTAAGTTTGATGATGCTATGAAGGGCATATACAAGCCGGAGGAGAATGAAGGCAAGAAGAAAAAGTCTTTCAAGGAAAAAGTCGAAGAAAAGTTAAAAGAAACTTTTGAAGATTAGTGAAGAATCAAATAAACACAGGGCTTTTGAAATTCTGAAAAATAGAATTTCAAAATGCCCTTTTGTGCGTTAGAATAGAATTTGTGAAAAGGAGAATAACGGATATGAAATGGAATAAATATCGTATGAAGACCACAACGGAAGCAGTGGATCTGATCAGCTATACATTGGGCGAAATGGGAATTGAAGGAATTGAGATAGAAGACAAGATTCCGCTTTCTGATGAGGATAAGAAAAAGATGTTCATCGACATTCTGCCTGATCTGGGAGAGGATGATGGTGTTGCCTATGTATCATTTTATATAGAACCGGAAAAAGACCATGCAGAAACACTTCAGGAAGTAACGGAAGCGGTTAAGGAATTGGCGGATTTTGTTGATATCGGTGATGCAACCATTGAGAAATCTGAAACAGCAGATGTGGATTGGATGAATAACTGGAAGAAATTTTGGAAACCATTCAAAGTCGATGACAAGATTATTATCAAACCGACATGGGAGAAGTTGCCGGAAGACACAACGGAGGATACGCTTGTTGTAGAGTTGGATCCGGGTACAGCCTTTGGTACAGGCATGCATCATACAACCCGGCTTTGCATCACACAGATGAAGAAATATCTGAAAGAGGGTCAGAAGCTTTTTGATGTGGGATGCGGCAGCGGTATTTTATCCATCATTGGACTGATGCTTGGTGCCGGTGAAGCCATGGCAACAGATGTGGATCCAAATGCGGTTTCAGCAGCTATTGAAAATGCCAGAGTCAATCATATTAATATGAATCAATACGATGTAAAAGCCGGTGATATCATTACAGATGTGGATTTCAGACATGCCTGTGGGGATGAGAAATATGATCTTGTGTTGGCGAATATTCTTGCAGATGTTATTATTCCGCTTTCAGGTGTGATCAAAGATAATATGAAGCCGGGGGCATTATTTGTTTCATCCGGCATCATCAATACAAAAGAGGATGATGTAAGAGAAGCGCTGCTTGCCAATGGCTTTGAGATTCTTGAAGTGACACATTCCGGTGACTGGGTTGCCTTTACAGCCAGAAAATAAAATCGAACAGGCTTGAATAAGTTGTTCATTTCATGCTATAATGGCAAAAGCGCCATAAAGGTTACGTGAACAGTTTAAGATGGAGGGAGTGCAGGAATGCCAAGATTTTTTGTTGGAACAGATCAGATTAGTGATAAAGATATTGTGATTACAGGCACAGATGTCAATCATATCAGGAACGTACTCAGAATGACACCGGGTGAAGAAGTAACGGTCAGTGACGGACAGGGCATGGATTACTTTTGCCGGATTGCAGAGCTGACTAAGGAAGAAGTACGTCTGGATATTGTTGACAGCTGGCATTCTTTCGTTGAGTTGCCGGCGAAGATTTATCTGTTCCAGGGACTGCCGAAGGCTGACAAGATGGAACTGATCATTCAGAAGGCAGTGGAACTGGGAGTCTATGAGATAGTTCCTGTTGCAACGAAGCGGGCTGTTGTGAAGCTGGATCCGAAGAAGGAAGAGAAGAAACGTCTTCGCTGGCAGAGCATTGCAGAGAGTGCGGCGAAGCAGGCCGGAAGAGCATTGATACCGCAGATTGCGACATGTATTACTTTTGAGAAAGCACTTCGGATGTGCAACGGATTGGATGCAGCATTGATTCCTTACGAGAAAGCAGAGGGTATGCAGCATGCCCGTGATCAGGTACGTGCCCTCCATGGCAAACATTCAATCGGAATATTCATTGGACCTGAAGGCGGATTTGAAGAGAGTGAGATTGAGGCGGCCAGAGCGGCCGGTGCTATACCGATTACCCTTGGACACAGAATTCTGCGGACAGAAACGGCCGGACTGACAATGCTCTCCATTTTGATGTTTGAACTGGAAGAGGACTAAATTTTATATGGAAGTTTATATGGATAATGCTGCCACAACCAGAGCCTATCCTGAGGTTGTGCAGCTGATGAACAAGATCATGGAGGAAGATTACGGCAATCCTTCTTCATTGCATATGAAGGGCGTGGAGGCGGAACGGTATATCCGCCGCGCCAGAGAAATACTTGCAGGTATTTTGAAAGTTGAAGAGAAAGAACTGATTTTTACTTCGGGCGGCACAGAATCCAATAATCTGGCAATCATTGGCGGAGCATTGGCGAATCAGAGAGCAGGCAAGCATCTGATCACGACCCGGATAGAACACGCATCTGTGTATCAGCCGATGATGTTTCTGGAACAGATGGGCTTTGAAGTGACGTGGCTACCTGTGAATGCATATGGTCTGGTGGATCTTGATGCACTCAGAGAAGCCATCAGACCGGATACAATTCTGGTATCTATGATGTGTGTGAATAATGAGATCGGTACCATTGAACCGATTACAGACGCAGCAGCGATTGTCAAGGAATGTAATCCGAACACATTGTTTCATGTGGATGCGATTCAGGGATTCGGCAAAGTCGTCCTGCATCCGAAACGGATAGGAATTGATATGCTGTCTGTCAGCGGCCATAAGATTCATGGACCAAAAGGCACGGGATTTTTGTGGGTACGTGACAGAGTAAAAGTACAGCCGTTGATGCTTGGCGGCGGTCATCAGAAAGGCATGCGTTCAGGTACGGAGAATGTGCCCGGAGTAGCCGGAATGGCGAAAGCTGCAGAAATTGAATATACAGATTTTGAGAATAAACTGGAATATCTTTACGGTATACGCAGTTATTTTATAGAAGAGATAGAGAAACTGGAAGGAACGGTGGTGAACGGCGGAAGGAGCCGCGGCAGTCTGAACCGGCCGGCAGAAGATCAGCAGGATGCCTGTGCAGCACCGCATGTGGTCAGTGTCAGCTTTCAGGATATCCGGGCAGAAGTGCTGCTTCATGCTCTTGAGGAGACACATGTGTATGTGTCCAGCGGTTCGGCATGTTCATCAAATCATCCGGCCATCAGCGGCACATTAAAGGCAATCGGTGTTGAAAAACGATACCTGGATGCAACTGTACGCTTTAGTTTTTCATTCGATACAACAAAGGAAGAAATAGATGAATGCGTGGCACAGCTTAGCAGGCTGCTGCCGATGCTTAGACGTTATACGCCTGGCGGCAGGAAAAGAGGAGGCAAACGTGTATAAAGCTTTTTTGATTAAGTATGGTGAGATTGGCATCAAGGGCAAGAATCGTTATTTGTTTGAATATGCCCTGATGGATCAGATCAAATTCTCACTGCGTAAAGTAGACGGTCAGTTTGAAGTTACAAAGGAACAGGGCCGTGTGTATGTGGAAGCGCTGACAGAATATGATTATGACGAAGTGATCAAAGCACTTTCAAGAGTATTTGGCATTGTGGCCATATGTCCGGTTGTTCTGTGTGACAACAATGAATGGAGTAATCTATGCCAGGTAACCGGTGATTATATGGAAAGAACCTATCCGGATCAGCATTTATCTTTCAAGGTTTTTGCAAGAAGAGCCGATAAGAGTTATCCGAAGAAATCTATGGAGATCGGAGCGGATATGGGTGAATATCTGTTGGACAGATTTCCGGATATGACAGTGGATGTCCACAATCCGGATGTGGCACTGAATATTGAAGTGCGTGAGCGAACCTATATTTACTCAATTTCTATTCCGGGACCGGGCGGCATGCCGGTGGGAACGAACGGAAAGGCTACATTATTGTTATCAGGCGGTATTGATAGTCCTGTAGCCGGTTATATGATCGCAAAACGTGGTGTTAAGATTGATGCAGTTTATTTCCACGCACCGCCATATACAAGCGAACGTGCGAAGCAGAAAGTTATTGACCTTGCGAAAATTGTTGCCGCTTATGCCGGACCGATCAATCTGCATGTTATTAACTTTACAGATATTCAGCTGGCGATTTATGACAAATGCCCGCATGATGAGCTGACGATCATTATGCGTCGTTATATGATGAAAATCGCAGAGCATATTGCCTTGGAAGAAGGCTCTTTAGGATTGATCACCGGTGAGAGTATCGGTCAGGTGGCCAGTCAGACAATGCAGAGCCTGCGTGCAACCAATGCTGTTTGTACACTTCCGGTTTATCGTCCGGTGATTGGCTTTGATAAGAATGATATTGTTGAGATTTCAGAGAAGATTGGCGCTTTCGATACATCCATTCAGCCATTTGAAGACTGCTGTACAATATTTGTGGCAAAGCATCCGGTTACGAAGCCGAATGTCCGTGCAATCGAACGTTCAGAACATCATCTGGTGGATGTCATTGATGAATTGCTTAAGACGGCTATTGAGACGAGAGAGACGATTCTCTGCGAATAAAATTGCGAGAAAGGCCTGATACAGGCTGGTTCAGAGCTGTGCACGCATTCCTGTGAAGAATCCGGCCGATCCGGTCTTGTATCGGACAAAAAAGGACTGCTGATAATCAGCAGTCCGAAAAATCATGTGATAGCCTAGTCCACAACGTATGGCTGAAGAGCCTTGAGAATTTCATCTATTTCATCGCTCTCATGGATTGTGAGTTCGATTGGTTTGGAAAGGTCAAGGCTGAATATACCCATAATTGACTTGGCATCAATGACATAACGACCGGAGATCAGATCAAAATCTGTATTGAATCGGCTGATGTCATTGACAAATCCTTTTACTTTATCGATGGAATCGAGGCATACTCGAACTGTTTTCATGGCTGTTCCTCCTTTAGTTTTGGTTAATATTTTATTACAATATTATACTACATTCGGAATGGACAAAAGTCAATAGGCGAGTATTTTATAAATTGCAACAAAATGAAACAGATGGAGGAAGAATATGAAGAAAACAGTGGCATTCTGCACGCTGGGATGTAAGGTAAATCAATATGAAACAGATGCCATGCGGGGAAGCTTTGAGGCTGAAGGATATGAAGTGAAGGAGTTTTCACAGGAGGCATCCGTTTACGTGATCAATACCTGTACAGTAACAAATATGGCGGATCGTAAGTCCAGACAGATGATGCATCGGGCAAAGAAGAAGAACCCAGATGGCATCATTGTTGCTGTGGGCTGCTATGTGCAGGCGGCCAAAGAGCAGCTGGAAGAAGATACGCTGATTGATCTGGTCATTGGCAACAACATGAAGAGCCAGGTCGTACAGATTGTTGAACAGTATATTCAGGACAACAGACATACAGAGGACAGAGATGCTTATGTGGCGGATATTGCCCATAGCCATGAATATGAGACCATGCATATCGAAACGGTGTCTGAACATACCCGTGCCTATATCAAGATTCAGGATGGCTGCAATCAGTTCTGTTCATACTGCATTATTCCTTATGCCAGAGGGCGTGTGCGGAGCAGAAAGATGGAAGATATCCTGCAGGAGGTCAGAAATCTGACGGCAAACGGCTACAAGGAAATCGTTTTGACGGGTATCCATATCAGTTCCTATGGTCTTGACTTTGAACATACAGCGGATGAGCAGGAAGATTATGGACCTTTTAAGAACAGTGCATTGATCGATT
>NZ_JBBMEK010000223.1:0-5604 GCF_040096555.1 Coprococcus intestinihominis
GCAAAATCGCGAAAATCAACGTGTTTGTTATAGAGACTCGCCATCTGTTTTTACGGTTGAGTTTTTTTATTGAGGCTGATAATAGCTCCTGACAAACTGTATAAATCGTCTAACATGGGGGAGCAGTGCATGTTCCTTCCTGTATACGATATAAAGTTTTCGCGTGGGTGCCGGATGCGCCAACGGGAAAATCAAAACCTGTCGGCTGGCATTCAGGTCCTGGACAGATTTGGCTGAGAGAATGGAGATGCCAAGTCCGTTAATGATGGAGCGTTTGACTGCTTCCAGGTCATTCATACGTGCTACAACATTGATGGCTCCCGATGCAATATGCTGCTGTTCAAGATACTGGTCGATGGCTTTTTTTGTACCGGAACCTTTTTCACGAAGAATAAAAGGTTCATTAAAAAAAGCTGCAATGGTTACATTTTCTTTGGAAATCTCCAGGTAATGGGGGGTAACCGGGGTGACGATGACAAGCTCATCCTCAAGAAAAGGGATAAAAATCAGCTCTGATGAATCAGTGGTCATTCCCACCAGTCCAAAATCAAGGCGGCCGTTTTCAACCTGCTGGATAATGCCCATGCTGTCAGATAATTCAGAATGAAAATAAATATCCGGGTTTAATTGACCGAAGGCACTGAGCACTTCAGGAAGCACATAGGAAGATGGAATGGTGGATGCCCCAAGTTCAATAATCTGTTTGTGAGAGCCGACAAATTCATTGAGAATATGATCCCGGATTTTCAGCATGGAGACTGCAGAATCATAGAGATTATATCCCTGAGGGGTGACGTGCAGTTTCTTTGTGGTGCGGGAAATGAGCTTGGTATCCAATTCCTTTTCAAGGGAAGCCACATGGGCGCTGACTGTTGGCTGGGTCAGAAAAAGATGGCGGGCGGCTTCAGAAAAGCTATTATGATCAACAACGGCCACAAAGGCCTCTAATTGTTTTAATTCCATAAAAAAACTCCTGTTTATTGAAAAGAACAATAATCTTAAGGTTAAATAAAATAAATTCTGGAAAAAGGCCGTAAGTACGGTATTTTTTATAGAATTTATTGATTTTGTCTATAAATAGAGTATAATACAGTTGACATAAAATGGCAAGCACATTGTCTTTGGGGTGCTCGACTATTTGACTTTTAAGGTTAAATTCAGTATGCTGATGTTAGTAAGATTTTCTATTTATATAGGAGGGAATCAAATGAAAAAGTTAGTAAGCAGTGTTCTTGTACTTTGCATGATTGCAGTAGCTTTAGCAGGCTGCGGAAATAAGAGCACAGAAACAACAAAGGCAATAGAAGCGACAGCATCAACAGAGGCAGCAGTTTCAACAGAAGCAGTATCTGAGACACAGGCAGCTGAGGGCGAAGCAGCAACTGTTCAGGTGTATATTGCAGCCAGCTTGAGTAATGCCATGGATGAAATTTCAGCCAATTATAAATCTGTTCAGCCAAATGTTGATCTTGTCTTCAATGCAGGCAGCTCAGGCAAGCTTCAGACACAGATCGAAGAAGGCGGCGCTTGTGACGTATTCTTCTCAGCAGCAACAAAGCAGATGAATGCACTTGTTGAAGGCGGATATGTTCAGGAAGCAGATGTTACAGATCTTCTTGAAAACAAAGTTCAGCTGATCAAACCGGCTGGTACGGAGACAAAGGTTACAGGTTTTGAGAATATTACAGATGCGGCAAACCTTGCACTTGCAGCTGACACAGTTCCTGTTGGCCAGTATGCAAGAGAGATTTTTGACAACCTTGGTATTACAGATCAGGTAATGGCGATGGAGGTTAATGAATGCGAAGACGTAAGTGCTGTACTTGCTGCAGTCAGCGAAGGCAGCAATGAAGTTGGTATCGTTTATGCAACAGATGCAGATTCAGTTGCAGACAAGGTTGATGTCATCGCAACAGCCAATGATACAGAGCTTAAATCCAAAGTTATCTACCCTGTTGGTCTTGTAAAGAATACTGAAGCAGATGATGCTGAAGTTGCAGCAGCTAAGGCTTTTGTTGATTATCTCAAGACACCTGAAGCAGCAGCTGTATTCGAGAAATATGGATTTTCTTGCATCAATTAACATGAGTCCGTTGCTTATATCGTTGAAAACAGCGATTATAGCAACGGTGGTCGCTTTTTTTGGCGGGATTGCCTGTGCGAGATGGGCAATGAAATTGAAGCCGTTATCCAAGAGTATTCTGGATGGCATTCTGAATCTGCCACTGGTACTGCCGCCGACAGTTGCCGGCTTTTTGCTGCTGCTTATATTCAGCTTGAAGCGCCCCCTTGGTATTTACCTGTGGGAACATTATCAGCTTAAAGTTGTTTTATCCTGGCCGGGATGTGTTCTGGCGGCGACAGTGGTTGCATTCCCGTTGATGTATCGAAATGCAAGAGCCGCTTTTGAGCAGGTGGATGTGAATTACATTTATGCAGGAAGGACACTGGGCTTATCAGAGTGGACGATTTTCAGAAAGGTTGTTATTCCGGTAGCGGGACCGGGCATTGCATCTGGAACGATTTTAACATTTGCAAGGGCTTTGGGTGAATATGGTGCGACATCCATGCTGGCGGGCAATATTCTTGGAAAGACCAGAACCATGGCGGTGGCGATCGCCGCAGAAGTCAGTGCACAGAACTATGATGTGGCTGGTTTCTGGGTGATTGTTCTGGTGACCATTGCCTTTGTCTTTATTTTTGCAATCAACATCATAACCATGCATGGCATCAGCAAGATTCAAAGGTGGTAAAATGGCATTATCAGTAGAATTACATAAAAAGTTTAAGGGATTCCAGATGGATGTTGCTTTTGAGCATGATGGCGGCAGTCTTGGTATTCTCGGCGGTTCCGGTATGGGTAAGAGCATGACCCTGAAGATGATTGCAGGTCTGGTGAAGCCGGATTCAGGGAAAGTTATTGTGGACGGAAGGATTGTTTATGACAGTGCGGCGAAGATCGATATACCGGCAAGAGAGCGACACATCGGCTATCTTTTTCAGCAGTACGCATTGTTTCCGACAATGACAGTAACAGAGAATATCGGCATTGCCATGAAGAAAAGCGGTGATGCGAAGAAGAAAGAAATTGACAGACTTCTGGAACAGTTTGCCCTTCAGAGTCTTGGCGACCGTATGCCGAATGAATTATCCGGCGGACAGCAGCAGCGAGTAGCATTAGCCCGAATCCTTTCCAGTGAGCCTCAGATGCTTTTGCTGGATGAGCCATTTTCAGCGCTGGACAGCTTTTTGAAAGAGCAGCTTCTGGAAGATATGATCAGACAGCTCAGTGATTATGCCGGGGATGTGATTATGGTATCCCACAGCAGAGATGAAATTTATCAGTTCTGTGACAGACTGTTGATTCTGGATCAGGGCCGGGTTATTGTCACTGGTGACACCAAAGACATCTTTGATCAGCCGGGATACAGAGAAGCAGCCCGGCTGACAGGCTGCAAAAATATTACTGAGGCCATCAAAATTGCTGAAAACAGTATCGAAGTGCCGCATTGGCATTGTACTCTTGAAATGGACGAAACGGTCGCTGATGACATCCATGCCGTCGGTATCCGCGCCCATTATATCGACGTACTGACAGAAAAACCGGAGAATATGAAAAACGTTATCGGCGTCACTGTGGAAAATGTTTCAGAACTGCCCTTTGAATGGTATTGCTTTTTCAGAGTGCCGAATGGCGAGCGAATCTGGTGGAAAGTCGCCAAAGTCGGAGAACACGGAGCAGCTAAATACCTGCCTCAAAAAGGTGCCCATGTGTATCTGCACATGCCGCCGCAGAGCATCATTCTTCTGAAATAAGCAGCATTGCAAATTTCAAGTAAATGAGTATTCATGTTTCTTGAGTTTGCAATGTGGATATGTCAGAGAAATGATTAATACTTGCAGCGAAACGCGCATGAGCAGTTAAAACTTAAGTCAGAAGAGAGTAATAACGATTGCAGAAAGGTCAGGAAAAGAGTATAATACAAAGAGATTGTCTGAAACAGCAGTCTCTTTTTGAGTTTTATAAGATATTAGAGTAGAATATTATTGAAAGGAGTTGATGCTTTGAGTAAATATTATTCTATACATGAATTTTCAAAAATTATAGGCGTATCTGCTCAGACATTACGAAATTGGGATGCCAATGGAAAACTTCATCCGCATCATACTACAGTAAGTGGCTATAGATATTATTCCGATGAGCAACTCAACCAAGTAATAAATGTAAAGCCTAAAAATCGCATTACAATTGGATATTGTCGCGTTTCAAGCCATAAACAAAAAGATGATTTGGAACGACAGATTGATAATGTCAAGACATATCTTCTGGCAAAAGGGCAGCCGTTTGAGATAATAAGTGATATAGGTTCTGGGATTAATTATAAGAAAAAAGGGCTTCAGGAATTGATCAGACGAATCTTTCAAAATTAGGTTGAAAAGGTTGTTGTTTTATATAAAGACAGGCTATTGCGATTTGGTTTTGAGTTGATAGAATATATCGCTTCACTTTATAATTGTGAGATTGAGATTATTGATAATACTGAAAAATCTGAACAGCAGGAACTTGTTGAAGATCTGGTTCAAATAATCACAGTATTCAGTTGCAAATTACAAGGAAAACGAGCGAACAAAGCTAAGAAACTTATCTGGGAATTGATGCAGCAGGAGGAAACAGATGGTAAAAGCCATAAAAGTAATGTTGATACCAAACAACGTACAGAAAACTAAGATGTTTCAGTACGCAGGAGCTTCTAGATTTGCTTATAACTGGGCTTTGGCCAGGGAAAAAGAAAGTTACGAAAACGGTGGCAGATTCATTTCAGATTCAGAACTCAGAAAAGAATTTACAAAGCTTAGACATTCTGATGAATACGCATGGTTATTAAATATTTCAAATAATGTAACCAAACAGGCAATCAAAGATGCCTGTACTGCGTATAAGAACTTTTTCAAGGGTTTGCAAAAATTCCCAAGATTCAAGTCCAGAAAGAGATCAATGCCGAAGTTCTATCAGGACAACGTTAAGATACAATTCAGTAATACCCACGTTAAGCTTGAAGGATTTTCTTCCAGCAGGAAAGCAAATAAGCAAAAAAAGAATTGGGTAAGACTTGCAGAACATGGACGTATTCCAACAGATGTTAAATATATGAATCCGAGAATATCCTTTGATGGATTGAACTGGTGGATCAGTGTATGTGTAGAATTTCCTAACTGCAAGGAAACACTTAATGATGATGGAGTTGGCATAGACTTAGGGATTAAAGACTTAGCTGTCTGCTCTGATGCCGTTAAGTATAAGAACATCAATAAGAGTCAGAAAGTAAAGAAACTAGAAAAACAGAAACGTAGATTACAGCGTAGTATCTCTCGTTCTTACGAGAAAAATAAGAAAGGGGAAAGTTACTGTAAAACAAATAATGTAATCAAAAAGGAAAAACTTTTATTAAAACGAAATCACAGATTAACAAACATCCGTAAAAACTATTTGAATCAGACCATATCTGAGATCGTAAATCGAAAGCCAAGATTTATTTGTATTGAAGATCTGAATGTCAGCGGAATGATGAAAAATAGACATCTCTCCAAAGCAGTACAGGAACA
>NZ_JBBMEK010000224.1:0-5600 GCF_040096555.1 Coprococcus intestinihominis
TTGTACGCCGCCGCCCGCCATCGAGCAGAGTTTTACACCTAATTGGGGATAAAACAGCTCATGGCTGGCGGCGGTGTGGTGCTGATCGGCACGACCCTCATCCCCCTGCTCTCCGGTTTGTTCGGCTAATCCACGGCAAGCCCAGCTTAACCGAAGGGTGGTGAAATATTGGGCAGCATTTTAGAAAAGATCGAACAAGCTCTCAAGGATATGCTGATCGGATGGATCGAGAGCAACCTGACCAATATGTTCACCGATGTCAATGAGAAGGTAGGAACGATTGCCGCCGAAGTTGGGCAAACACCGTCCGGCTGGAACGGCGGCGTGTACCAGATGATCCGGGGACTATCCGAAAACGTGATAGTCCCCATCGCTGGTATCATCATCACCTTCGTTTTGTGCTACGAGCTGATTTCCATGATCACCGAGAAAAACAACCTTCACGACATGGACACATGGATGTTCTTCAAGTGGTTTTTCAAGGCGGCTGTGGCGATCTACCTCGTGACGCATACGTTTGACATCGTGATGGCAGTATTCGACATCGGGCAGAACGTGGTTTCCGGTGCAGCCGGAGTCATCCACGGCAACACCAGTATTGATATTGATTCGACGATTGCGCAGATGCGTACCGGCATGGAGAACATGGGCGTCGGAGAACTGCTCGGACTGTCGATAGAAACTCTTCTGATCAGCTTGTGCCTCAAAATCATGGCGATCCTCATTACGGTCATTCTCTACGGGCGCATGATTGAGATTTACTGCACCGTGAGCATTGCGCCTATTCCCATCGCAACCATGAGCAACCGCGAATGGGGCAGCATCGGCACGAACTATCTGAAAGGCTTGTTCGCTCTGGCATTTCAGGGCTTTCTCATCATGGTCTGCGTCGGCATCTACGCAGTGCTGATCAACGGCATGATTATCGCAGACAACATTCACTCGGCTCTGTTCTCTGTGGCAGCGTATACGGTCATTCTGTGCTTCTCGCTGTTCAAGACCGGAAGCCTCGCAAAATCCATTTTCCATGCGCACTAAGGAGGTCGGCAGCATGAAGAAGTACAGCATCATCTACGCCGATCCCCCTTGGGCGTATCGGACTTACTCCAAGAAGGGACAGGGGCGGTCGGCAGAAAGCCATTATCCGACGATGTGCATTGAAGACATCAAGGCACTTCCGGTTGGCGAACTGGCTGCGAAGGACTGCGCTCTGTTCCTCTGGATCACGTTCCCATGCCTCTGTGAAGCACTCGAAGTGCTGACGGCATGGGGCTTTTCTTATAAGACCGTGGCTTTTGTATGGGTGAAGCAAAACCGCAAGAACGATGACCTCTTCACCGGCATGGGGTATTGGACAAGGGCAAACGCGGAAATCTGCATCCTTGCCACGAAGGGACATCCGAAGCGAGTTGACGCCGGTGTGCGTCAGGTCATCCTCAGCCACATCGAAGAGCATTCCAAAAAGCCGGATGAGGCGCGGGAACGCATTGTTCGGCTCATGGGAGACCTTCCCCGCGTAGAGCTTTTTGCCCGTCAGTCTCCCGAAGGCTGGGACGTTTGGGGCAACGAGGTCGAATGCACGGCATATCTTCCAATGGAGGAA
Organism: Coprococcus intestinihominis; assembly: GCF_040096555.1. Lineage (NCBI taxonomy): Bacteria > Bacillati > Bacillota > Clostridia > Lachnospirales > Lachnospiraceae > Coprococcus > Coprococcus intestinihominis. The sequence goes on from NZ_JBBMEK010000224.1 coordinate 1,604, forward strand.
ACACCATGCTGCGGCTAAGACCTATCTCTCTTCGAGACGCCAACGAGTATGTCCGGAAGCATCACCGGCATCACAAGCCGGTTGCCGGTCACAAGTTTTCCATCGGCTGTGAAGCAGACGGTGAGCTTGTCGGTGTAATCATCGCCGGGCGTCCCGTCAGCCGGTATCTGGATGACGGCTTCACATTGGAGGTTACAAGGCTATGCACCAACGGGGCGAAGAACGCTTGCAGCTTTCTCTACGGCGCGGCGGCAAGAGCTGCTGCGGCTATGGGCTATAAGCGCATCATCACCTACACGCTGGAAAGCGAAAACGGTGCAAGCCTTCGGGCTTCCGGCTGGATTTGTCAAGGCAAAGCGGGTGGGCTTCGCTGGACGGGCAAGCGTCAGCCGAAGGAGGAACAGTATCCCGCACAAATGAAGCTGCGCTACGAAAAGCAGCTTAGAAAGGAGGAAACAGTCAATGGCATTTGTTCCGGTCCCGAAGGATCTTAACCGCGTCAAAACGAAGGTCATGTTCAACCTGACCAAGCGGCAGCTCATTTGTTTTTCCATCGCTGCGGCGGTCGGCGTCCCGATCTTCTTTCTGGCGAAGGCGCATCTCGACTTGTCTACGGCGGCAATGCTGATGGTAGTGATCATGCTCCCGTTCATCTTCTTCGCACTTTACGAGAAGGACGGTCAGCCCGCCGAGAAGTATCTGTACCACATCGTACAGTCCATGTTTATCCGGGACAAGGTGCGCCCCTATCGCACAAACAATCTCTACGCTGAAATTCAGCGAAAAATCAAAGAACAGGAGGAATTGCAGCTTGAACAACAGCACAGCAAAGGCAAAGCCTAAGATGACGGTCAAGAACGGCGTCGTTTACGGCGATGCCCTTTCCGCTCAGGAAAAGAAGCGGATCGTCATGCAGAAGAAAAAGGACAGGAAGGCAAAGAAAGTCCGCAAGTCCGCCCAGCAGACCATTCCCTATGTGGAGATGTGCCGCGACGGTATCTGCAAGGTAAACAGCCGCCTCTACACGAAGTCCATCGCCTTTGAGGACATCAACTACCAGCTTGCGCAGAACGAGGACAAAACTGCCATCTTTGAGAACTGGTGCGACTTTCTGAACTACTTCGACAGCTCGATCTTCGTCCAGCTCTCCTTCATCAATCAGAAGGCAAGCCTCAATGAGTTCCGCAAGCGCATCAACATTCCGGCACAGGAGGACGCCTTCAACGACATCCGCTCCGAGTATTCCGGTATGCTGCAAAGCCAGCTCACCAAGGGCAACAACGGGCTGATCAAGAAGAAGTACATCACCTTCGGCATTGAGGCGGACTCCCTCCGCACGGCAAAGCCGAAGCTCGAACGCATTGAAACCGATATTCTCAACAACTTCAAAACCCTTGGTGTGAGGACGGAACCGCTGTCCGGCTATGAGCGGCTGAAAGTGCTTCATGATGTGTTCAACATGGACACCAATGAGCCGTTCCGCTTTTCCTTCGATATGGTTGCCCGGACAGGACTCAGCACGAAGGACTTCATCGCGCCCACTTCCTTTGACTTCCGTGAAGGCAAGTGCTTCAAGATGGGCAGAACCGTCGGCGCGGTGAGCTTCCTGCAAATCCTCGCGCCGGAACTCAATGACCGTATGCTTGCCGACTTCCTTGAGATGGACAGCAATATCACGGTCAATTTTCATATCCGGACGATTGACCAGGCAAAGGCAATCAAGAGCATCAAGATGAAGATCACCGACCTCGACAAGATGAAGATCGAAGAGCAGAAAAAGGCGGTCCGCTCCGGCTACGATATGGACATCATCCCGTCCGATCTTGCCACCTTCGGCGGTGAGGCAAAGCGTCTGTTGCAGGATCTCCAGACCCGCAATGAGAGACTGTTCCTTGTGACCATCCTCATCATGAATACGGCAACCAACCGCCAGAAGCTCGAAAACGCGGTGTTCCAGACCGCCGCCATTGCCCAAAAGTATAACTGTGCGCTCAAGCGTCTTGACTTCCAGCAGGAGGAAGGGCTGATGTCCTCTTTGCCTATCGGCGTCAATCAGGTGGAAATCGAACGAGGACTGACCACTTCCAGCACAGCGGTTTTCGTGCCGTTCACCACGCAGGAGCTTTTTCAGGGCGGCGAAGCTCTCTACTACGGGCTGAATGCGCTGTCCAACAACATGATCATGGTGGACCGCAAGCAGCTCAAGAACCCCAACGGGCTGATCTTGGGTACGCCCGGTTCCGGTAAGTCCTTCTCCGCCAAGCGTGAAATGACGAACGCCTTCCTCATCACAGAGGATGACATCATCGTCTGCGACCCCGAAGCCGAGTATTTTCCCCTCGTGCAGAAGCTCGGCGGTCAGGTCATCCGCATCTCGCCGGTCAGCACGGATTACATCAATCCGCTGGACATCAACACGAACTACTCCGAAGAGGAAAACCCGCTGACGCTGAAATCCGACTTCATCCTCTCTATGTGTGAGCTGATTGTCGGCGGCAAGGACGGCTTGCAGCCGGTTGAGAAGACCATCATTGACCGCAGTGTCCGCATGGTCTATCAGGAGTTTCTTGCAGACCCCAAGCCGGAGAAAATGCCGATCCTCGAAGACCTCTACAACATTCTGAGAAATCAGAAGGAGCCGGAGGCACAGCGCATCGCAACCGCCCTTGAAATCTATGTTCACGGCTCTCTGAACGTCTTCAATCACAGAACGAATGTGGATGTCAACAACCGCTTCGTCTGCTATGACATCCGCGAACTCGGCAAGCAGCTCAAGAAGCTCGGAATGCTCATTGTGCAGGATCAGGTGTGGAACAGAGTTACCATCAACCGCGCCCAGCACAAGGCAACTCGCTACTACATGGACGAGTTCCATCTGCTCTTGAAGGAAGAACAGACCGCCGCGTACAGCGTGGAAATCTGGAAGCGTTTCAGAAAATGGGGCGGCATTCCGACCGGCATTACCCAGAACGTCAAGGATCTGCTTGCGTCCCGCGAGGTGGAGAACATCTTTGAAAACTCGGATTTTGTCTACCTTCTGAATCAGGCGTCCGGAGACCGGCAGATTCTCTCGAAGGCGCTGAACATCTCGCCCAGCCAGCAGAACTACATCACCAATTCCAATGCCGGTGAGGGGCTGATCTTCTATGGCTCGACCATCGTTCCCTTCAAGGACGATTTCCCGAAGGACACCCAGCTCTACCGCATCATGACCACCAAACCCGAAGAAACCGTACAGAACTAAGGAGGATTTTTGAATATGAACAACAAGATGATTACCATTCCCTACGCGGACGCTATCGAATACGGAGAGAACACCTCCGCACTGTTTAAGGCTCTGTGGGAGCTGACCGATCTGGTCCGACTGGAAAGCGATCTCAAGAAGCATCATCGCGCCTACCTCCATGTGAGGGAGGACATCGACGAAAAGGTCAAGGAGGCGCGTCAGATTATGACCAAGGTATCTGTGGATATGATCGGCTTCTACTTCAAGGTTGATGTTCCCAAGTGCAGCAACAGCGACGAGAATACCCCTTTCGCTGACGCAGCGGATGATGAAGCCGTAACTATCCCCAAGGACAAGTATGAGCTGATGATCGACGATCTGCTCACGATGTCCGAAATCATTCAGTGCGTCGCAGATATGCGCACGCAGGATGTGAAGGCAATCCGCGAGTTCGGCAAGTTCGTCCCCGCCTTTGCCGCCTTTGAGAAGAACCGCCTGAGCCTCTATCGTGAGGCGGCGAAGGAAGCCGAGGAAATCTTCGACCGTTGGGCAGACGAGATTGACGATCTCGACGAGGACTTCATGGAAGATGAGGACTATGAGCCGGACGAGTATTACTCCGACTGATGCCCATTGAAATGTTGTCGGGTTTCACAGCCAACATTTCAATGGAAACACAAATCCAACAGAACAGGAGGTACACCACCATACAACTTGACATCATTCATACCGGCGATTGCCTTGAAATCCTGAAAACTCTGCCCGATGACA
>NZ_JBBMEK010000225.1:0-5597 GCF_040096555.1 Coprococcus intestinihominis
TTTTGAAGGAGGTGATGCAGGTGGAGGTAAGTATCCATGAACTTTTAGCGGCAGCAAGGGAGGCGGTGAAATCAGATTATATCAAAGGCGAAAGCATTTTATGTGAAACCAGATATCATCCGGATACCCATTACATGGTAGAAATAGAGATGTTAAAAACAGATAACACGCTGGGGAAAAAAGGAGCATATATCCGGAAATTTTTGACGGAAGATGAGTATTCCTCCATGCTACAAAAGCAGGAAGAACATCTCATAAAAATAAAAAGACAGGCCATTGTTCAAAAAGGAACATTGCGATATATCCCTCTCCCGGACAGGCTGGACAGCCGCCGGAAGAGGGATATTTTTTAACCGGCTGGGAAAGAACAGGGAGTGTTCCTCAAGCAGCAGCGGTATGAGAACTCCAGAGTTTCCGCAGGTTTTGGGGTGTGGAAACTTAGAAAAGTGTTCAAAACAGGCACTTTTGCAACGATCCGTTGCAGCAGAAAAAGGGTTCTTGGCTTTATGCCAGACGAAAAAATGAAAGAAGGATGTGATTGTGATGATAGTAGGAATTGATCATGGGTATTATGCGATCAAGACAAAACATGTGTCTTTTCCCAGTGGCATTATCAAGTATGATTATGAGCCGTATACGATGCAGAATGTTCTGCAGTATCGGGGAAAGTATTATGTCTGCGGTACAGGGAGACAGACGCTGGTAAAAAATAAAACGTCCAATGATAATTATTATCTGCTGACGTTGGCTGCAATTGCGGAAGAAATCAAGCACCGGAAAGCGGAACGAAAGACGGAAGTCATTCTGGCTGTTGGACTGCCTTTGTCCAGCTTTGGAAGGGAGAAACAGGGATTTCGGGAGTATCTGTTGCGGAAAGAACAGCCAGTGCGCTTTTTATATGAAAGTGAATGGTATGAGATACAGATTAAAGATGTGAAACTGTTCCCACAGGGGTACTCTGCCCTGGCTCTGCACCCAGAGTACCTGAAGAATGAACCATCTGTTCTTCTGGTGGATGTTGGTGGCTGGACGGTTGATCTGATGAGACTGGATAATGGTGTTCCGAATGCGGCAACCTGCAGGAGTCTGGAACTGGGTGTGATCCGGTGTATTGATGAGACGGCAGAACAGGTGAGGAGAAATACCGGACTGTCTGTAACGGAAACACAGATCGAACGTGTACTTCGTGGGGAAACCTGCAGCATGGCAGAAGATGCAAGAGTTGTCATACAGGAAAACGGACGGAAATACATCGAGAGAATCTTGTCTGCGGTAACGGAATCCGGGTTTGATCTCAGGGCGGTGCCGAGCGTATTTATGGGTGGAGGTTCTGCGATTTTAAAACGCCACGTGACCGCACAGGACGCGATTTGCCGCCCTGTTTTTATCGAGGACGTCCATGCGAACGCTGCCGGGTATGAACGGATTGTAGAGCAGATGTGGGCAAAATGACACGTCCGGTATATTCGTTCCGTCCAAACCTGAAAAATCCGGAACACCAGAAAGCATGGAAGAAATTCCAGAGTGTTCCGGAAGGACAGAAAAACCAGTATCTTGTTCAGGCGATTCTGGAAAAAGAGGACCGAAAGTGGATGGAAGAAATCATCCAAAAGACGATCAAAGAAAGTGTTCGGGAATTAAACATTTGTGGCGGTGCGGAACAAAGTGGAACAAATCCACCGGCTGAGGATATCCCGGATCAGATGATGGATTTCCTATCTCAGATGGAAAATATGTAAAGGGGGTGAGGCCTATGATTGTGCGATACATACATTGTTGGATCTGCTAGGGGCAGGAGCAAAACAGCATCGATATCTTTGGTAGGTATTGTGAATAGCTTTCCATGCATCTTTGGAGTATGTTGTGTGTAGCGAAACGGAAAGGAGAAACGCTATGACAGAGATGAAGAACATATGCGGAAAGATCCCGAAGGACTTACACGAAAAAGTAAGAGAAGAGATTGAACTGACAGAAAGCAGCACACAGAAATTTATACAGCAGGTCATCGAAGAACATTTTGAAAGACTTGCAGGAAAAGGAGAAATGAGCATGGGAACAGCAAGAACAATCGCAGTACAGGTATCAGAGGAATTATTCCAGAGATTAAAAACAGTCATCGCAAAAAAAGGCATGAAACAGAAAGACTTCTTAATTCAGATCATCGAAGAGGCACTGGAAAAGGCAGAGGGCGAATGGCAGAACAAAGACAGCATGGAAGAAGCTGAACCTGCAACCGGAGAATCTGGAACAGAAGAGACTCAACCGGACGAGGAAACCGAACCGGAAGGAGAAAACGAACCAAGCGAGGAAAGCGAACCGGACGAGAAAACCGAACTGAAAGAAGAAAGCGAACTGGACGAGGAAATTCAACCGGAAGAAGAAACCCAAGCAGAAGAACCAACAGAATGGTAATAAACAGATACAGAGAAATGCAAGGCGGTATGAGAAAATCATGCCGCCTGTTTTTATCAGCAAAGGAGGTTGATAACCGCAACCATTCAATTTTTTGATCTCTTTAGCGGAATCGGCGGATTCCGAGAAGGCTTAAGACGTGCAGGGGGATTTACCTGTGTCGGACACTGCGAGGTGGATACTTATGCGGATAAGAACTACCGATTGCTGTTTGACACAGAAGGGGAGTGGTATTGTAGTGATGCACGAACAATTGAACCAGAACGAATGCCGGATTTTGATCTGCTCTGTGCAGGATTTCCTTGCCAGGCATTCTCTATCGCCGGAAAGCGAGAAGGATTTGCAGATGCAAGAGGAACCCTCTTTTTCGAGATTGCCCGGCTTCTTAAAGCTAAAAGACCCCAGTATTTTATCCTTGAAAATGTTCCCGGTCTGCTTTCGCATGACAAGGGGCGGACATTTTGCACCATCCTCAGTACGCTTTCGCAACTGGGGTACCATGTCGAATGGAAAGTGCTTAACAGCAAGGATTTCGGAGTCCCCCAAGCAAGGAAACGGGTGTATATTGTCGGATATCTTGATTTCCGATGTGCCGGAAAAATATTACCTGAACCAGAAACAAATGGAGCAGCTCTTATTCAAATCCGGGCAGGAAGTCAGGGGAAAAGAGTCTACAGTCCCAAAGGACTAAGCTGTACCCTGACATCACAGGCAGGTGGAATGGGCGGCAAGACAGGATTATATGATGTAGGTGTTCCAATCAAAGAGAATACAAAGCTCGGCTACAAACTTGCAAGAGAAGGGGACAGCATCGATCTGGGCTATGCGAATCTCAACAGCAGGAGAGGAAGAGTCGGACATCAGATCGCACATACCCTGACAACAGGTGTTCAACAGGGAACGCTGCACTTTGTCGATCTTTCACCTCCGCCGGTGGTAACGGAAGAATGCAGAAGCCTGAATACCAGACAATGCGGTGTCCACAAATATAAAGGAGAATGTTCTGGTGTATTAGCAGAGGATGGAGCAAGAGCAGTCTTAACACCAGCAAAAGAGAATGTCCGGCAGAACGGCAGACGCATGAAGGAACCGGAAGAACCAATGTTCACAATTACTGCAACAGATCGTCATGGCATCTTGTATCACGGAAGAATACGCAGGCTGGTTCCAAGAGAGTGTCTGCGTCTGCAGGGATATTATGACTGGCAGATTGATAAGATCATAGACTGCACATCGGATGCACAGCTATATAAACAGGCTGGGAACGGGGTAACTGTTACGGTGATCGAAGCAATCGGAGCATTACTGCGAAAAGCAGATGCGGAGCGAAAAGAACTGGAACTGTCTGAGGAAGGATAGTGTCGGTGATGATTGGAATTCAGGATCAGTACTTTGGTACGGAAATCGAGATGACTGGGATCACCAGACAACGGGCTGCAGAAGTTGTAGCAGAACTGTTCGGGACAGAAGCCGTTTATGAAGGTGCGTATTACGGAATATGGTCAGCGAGAGATCGGGAAGGAAAAAAGTGGAAGTTCATGTCTGACGGAAGCATTGATACACAAAGAAAATCAGGTGGTCAAATCGTATCAGCAGATAGAGAATATTCAACAGAGATGGTATCACCGAAATTATCCTATGATGAAATGGGAAAGTTACAGGAAGTTGTACGCTGTCTGCGGAGGCATGGAGGTTTTGTCAATGAGTCCTGTGGTCAGCATGTTCATGTAGATGCGGCGAACCATACACCGCAGAGTCTGAAAAATGCGCTGACTATTATGTACGCAAAGGAAGATATCCTGTTCAAAGCACTGAAAGTGCAGGAAAGAAGAGAGTACAGCTATTGTCAGAAGGTGCGTCCGGAGGTATTGGAAAAAATCCGAAAAATGCCAAACAAATCCATTACGATGGACCGGGTAAGAAATGTCTGGTATGGAGGCCGAGATGGAAGTCATAATCATTATGACAGTACCCGGTATTATGCTCTAAATCTTCATGCTGTGTTTTCCAAGGGAACTTTGGAATGGCGCTGTTTTGAAAGCACACTACATGCTGGAAAGGTAAGAGCAAACATTACACTGGCATTAGCCATTTCCGCACAGGCGATCAATCAGAGATCCACCCAGATGAAAAAGACACCGATCTCAGAAAACCCGGCGTTTACATTCCGAACGTTTTTGTTGCGGCTCGGATTAATCGGAGAAGAATATAAAAATGTGCGGAAACATCTGCTGGCAAATCTGGAAGGTGATCTGGCATGGAGATATGACAAAAGCACGTATGAGTGTCTGAAGAAAAAGCAAAGGACGGATGACGTCAGATCGAGGTGAGAAAAATAGAAGAGAGATATTATTTTGCATATGGCAGTAACATGAACCTGGGGCAGATGAGATTCCGCTGTCCGGATGCGGAAGTGGTTGGAAATGTCCGGCTGGAAGATTACCGGCTGGCATTTCGTGGCAGAGCTCCGGGAAATGGCGTTGCAACTGTGCTTCCGGAAAAAGGAAGCTGTGTGGATGGAGTTTTATGGAGGATCACAGAAGCTTGTGAAAAGAATCTGGATTTTTATGAAGGATTTCCAAATTTTTATGGGAAAGAAACCATTCAGGTAAAGGATCAGGCTGGAGCTTTAAGGGAAGTATTCGTATACACGATGAACTCCCCTCATAAGGATGTTCCGGCAAGACCATCGAAATTTTATCTGGATGGAATTCTGGAAGGATGTCTGGAAAATGATTTGCCGACAAAGGCAGTGATGGATGCAGTAAAACGCACCAGACAGGAAATGAAAAAAGCAGAAAAGCAATATACAAGATAAATGTTACCGCAGAGGGAGAACCTTCTGCGGTATTTTACTGAACAATGTATTTATTATCAGAAAGGAAACACACATGAAGGTGAAGAATTTAAAAACCAGAATCGCAGCCTTTGGACTGGCTGTCCTGATGGGCGTCAGTACCTTAAGCAGTGCCAATGCGTTCGCTGCCGAGCAGACGGATGTGGGGCAGGAGGTACAGGCATCCGAACAGGCGGTTACGAGTCAGAAAGAACAGGCAGTTACGGCAGACGATATTACGAAAGAGATTTCGGATGAAACATTTGCAGTGGAAACCAGTATGGAAGGAATCCATTATGATGCAGAAAAAGAGGATGTTACGCTTGTAAGTATCAAAGATGAGAATGGT
>NZ_JBBMEK010000226.1:0-5581 GCF_040096555.1 Coprococcus intestinihominis
CGGATGCGGATGGTTCTATTGTCACTCATCGTGTGGTATCCAACAGTGCGGCTATGGGTAATTTTATCACGAAGGGCGATGCCAATAGTGATAATGACATGAATCCAATCCCATATGCGAATTACATAGGAAAGGTGCAGTTGTCTGTACCGAAGCTGGGAGGCATCTTCCAGACGATCACCGGTACAAACGGCAAGATTGCAGCGGTTTCCATGATCGGATTGGCCATCGTGCTGGAGATACTGGCGGCGGTGCTGCAGGGTAAGAGAGAAAAAGAGGAATAACAAGAGGCTGGACGCTGGTAGATTTAGCGTTCAGCCTCTTTTAGCAGAAAAAATCGACAAAAAGTCCGAGATTACACCCGTTGCCTAATTCAGAAGGGAGCCGAAAAGGAGCCGAAAAGGAGCCAAAAAAAGGAGCCGAAAGAAAGCTGGATATATTGCAGAAGTTGGAAGAAAATCCAGAAATAACTCAGGTTAAACTTATGGAAGCGTTTAATTTATCGAGAAAGCAGATTCAGAAGATTATAAAGGATTTGCGCGAGGAAGGACTAGTCGAAAGACAGGGATCCAATAGGAACGGGAGATGGGTTGTAAAGAAATAATAGGTAACATATTACGGACGATATGGATAGCGCATACAAATTATCATGCACAGATGGATATGGATGCATTGTTGACAGGTGAGAGTTACGATAGACTGCCGGATACATACGTTATTTTTATTTGTGATTGTTGCAGGAACGGGTTAAAAGTATTAAGCAAGACCGTGACTGGGAGGGAAAATATATGCTGCTGCAGGAAATGATGAGTGAAGAACGGATGATATTAACAAATGATAAAGAATATAGAAAATGTGAACAGGTTACTTAGTTGTTCGGCAAGAAGAATTCTGTTTACAGAAGAGAAAGCCCGTATTTTCCAGTTTGACAAATTTGGCTGTATGGAAAACACGGGTTTATTTTTACAGCCTTTTTTTCAGCATTTCCGGATTGGATGCGTAGGTCAGCGCAGTTTCCTTTGTAATGATGCCCTTTTTACAGAGATTCATCAGACTCATATCCATGGAGATCATATCATCTTTGGCCGATGTGGCAATGAGGCCGTCGATCTGGTGGACTTTGTTGTCGCGGATCATATTGCGGATGGCCGGTGTGACGCTCATAATCTCGAAGGCAGGTACCATTCCTCCGTCTACCGTCGGCACAAGCTGCTGTGAGATGACGGCATTTAAGACCATGGACAGCTGAACGGCGATCTGATGCTGCTGGTTTGGCGGAAAGACATCGATGATCCGGTCGATGGTATTGGCTGCTCCGATGGTGTGCAGCGTGGAGAAAAGGAGATGACCGGTCTCGGCGGCTGTCATGGCAACGCTGATGGTTTCATAGTCACGCATTTCGCCCAGCAGGATAATATTCGGGCTCTGGCGCAGGGAGGCCTTCAGAGCAGTGACATAATTGTCCGTATCAATCTTGATCTCTCGCTGACTGACAATGCTCTTGTTGTGACGGTGCAGGTATTCCAACGGGTCTTCCAGGGTAATAATATGTGTATTTCGCGTGTTGTTGATGCGGTCGATCAGGCAGGCAAGGGTGGTGGACTTGCCGCTGCCGGCGGAGCCGGTGACAAGGATCATGCCCTTGGTGTGATCGGCAAACTGCATAACAGCTTCAGGAATGCCAAGTTCCTGTGGATTCGGCAGCTGGAATGTGATGACACGGATAACAGCTGACAGAGCGCCGCGCTGTTTGTAGGCACTGACACGAAAACGGGAAACCCCGGGTATGGCAAATGAAAAATCATCATCACCATGGACCAGCAGATTCATCATATCACGGTCTCCGGCCATGGCATAGATCTCATTTAATAATGCTTCAGTTTCTTTCGGGAAGAGTTTTTCTTCCTGTGTCTGAATGATATTGCCGTTTTTTCTGCATGAAACAGGAAGTCCGGCTACGATAAAAATATCCGAAACATCTTCTCTGACGGCCTGTTCAAGTATTTCTCTGGCGTTCATAAAAATCTCCTTTGGTTTTTGCTAAATCTTATTTCATTAAATTCAAAGTCTGATCGCCCTTCCACTCACCGGAAGACTGAACCTGCCACTGCGAAATGCGGTAGTAAGCCTCTCCTTTGGCAGGCGCTGCGGTCAGTGTCAGCGTGACACAGAGGTTTTGTTTGTCATCGATGGCGACAGCATAAGAAATGGTTGGTTTACTCTGTGTAAAATCCATGGAGAGTTGCAGCTGTTCGCGGCTATCGAGTGCTGTCAATTGGGTCTCGATTTCAGTGAAGACAGTAGCAGTGTCGCTGCTTGTCAAGTCAGGCTGGCTGCTGTCGTTATTTATCGAATTCTTGCCGGTGTCGGTGTCTGACAGCTGCCAGGCATCGGCCAGGATGGCATCAATCTCATCCAGGATGCTTTCTGCCGTATTGCAGGCCGCATAGTAGTTCATTTTGTGATGAGCCAGTTTCTCTGCAAAGTCGGCATCACTTTTGGCGCTGGTCAGTGTCAGGATGGCAAAGGTCACCAGACAGAGGATCAGGAAGATGACAAGGAGAGAAGAGGCACCGATATTAAAAAAAGGTGCCGGGGCTTTTTCTGACTGTTTTCTCATGATTCGGCCCTCCTTTGTCGGTGCTTAGTGACATCCAGTGTGTAGATATTCCGGTTGTCAGCGACGGTATCCATGGAAATATGGGCCTTCAGAAGGGTATCTTCCGGTTCATAATGGACGGTCAGGACATAAACAGCATCCGCTTTTTCACAGGATGCATAGCTGCTGTCATAGTAGGCGGCGGCATCCTGCAATGAATCGTCGGGCATCTGTTCGGCCATACTGCTGACTTCATTGACGGCGAAATTCAGATCCCTGGCATCCTGGCTCATCAGATGGGCTTTGGTAAAAATCTGGATGCAGAGGGCACTTGCAACGGAAAAAAACAGAACGGCAAGTATAAGTTCCAGAAGAAACAGACTGGATGTATTATTGTGACGTTGATATTTCATATGAATCCTATTCCTTTCCCGTGACAGGTGCTATGACTCACTGTGGATGCTGATATAGGACGCAACGGTGTGTCCCTGCGCATCGGTACATGTCAAATGCAGGAGATCCGATTGAGACATCTCCATATCCAATGACTGCAGCGGCAGAATGACTTTGCCTGAGCCGACATCGACATCTGCACTGCTTTTGGTGTACAATTCCATCAGATTTCCCTCACTGACATAAATATAAGTGACATATTCCGTGTCGTTGTAATGCTGTTTCAGAATCAGTGCCTGATGACCGTCAAAACTGCCGATAGATACGGCACCTTCGGTATCGTTCTGGTGAATTTTCTCAGTAATATAGGAAAGAGAAGTGTTGGCGTTAAAGTTCAAAGCCGAGTTCTCAGTGGTTGTACGGTAAACATTCGTGGCCAGCAGAAGCACTGTCAGGGCCGATACCGTGAAAACAAAATACAGGGAGATGGGAAATAAAATATCAATGATATGATGTTTCCTGGATTGAAATCTCATTTGCCTGCCCCCTTTTCAATGATGGTCACATCCGGATAAATATTGGCACCCACGGTCTGATAATCTACGAAAAAGAGGTCTTCGTCATAGGTCAGACCATAATGCGCTTTCAGGTCTTCCAGACTTTCGGGATAGGTGCCTTCCGTTGCATAGCAATAGACGATGCTGCGGTTTAATGCCCGCTCCAGGCTTTCTTTCTGATGACGGCGGGTGCTGTCCGAAAATGAATCAATGCCGGAGATAAAAAGCAGAAGAATGACCAGAAAAACACAAATGGACAGAAAAACCCGGCGGTTTTTCCGGCTTTTCTTTTGATTTTGAAATCGTACCATAAGTGGGCCTCCTGACTTAGATGCTGGACATGATTCCGACGAGCGGAAGCATAACGGACAGTAAAATGAAACCGACAACAAGTGAGAGCGCAATGACAAGGGTTGGCTCTAAGATGGATAATGTATTGCTCATACGGTTATCCAGATCCTCCTGATAGAGTTCGGCAATATCGGACATCACCTGATCCAGTGAGCCGGTTTTGAAGCCGATGGAAGCCATACGGGCATAGACGCCGGTGAAAATACCTGTCTGATGGAGTGTAGCTGTAAAATCTGTACCGTTTTCCAGTAATTGTTCGCATTCGGTCAGCTCTTTTTGAAAGGCTTCATCATCATTTAATTCGCGGACAAGGCTCAGACATTCTTCGGGAGCCATGCCGCTTTTGAGAGTCAGCGCCATGCCGCTGGCAAACCGGCATGATGCAATATCATGATGCATGCGTCGGATGGCAGGAATATGGCTGCCGAGCCCTCTTAAGAAAGCGGCACCTTTGGCGGTGTGGTTGTAGGCAAAAAAGCCGATGACGATGACTGCAAGAACCGCAATGAATACAACGGAATAGCGGTTGATGGTATTGCCGAGGTCCATCAGAACTCTGGAAAATCCGGACATTTCCGAACCGAGCTGAATGAAGACCTGATTGAAGATCGGCATGACTTTGATGATCAATACGAGGATAACAACGATCATCATGCTGATAATGATCATTGGATAAGTGACAGCGCTGCGGATCGTTCGGGCAATGGTATCTTCACGGGCATAGTGGTCGCCGAGGGCGGCCATGACATCGTCCAGTGTTCCGGTTTCTTCACCGATCCGGACCATACGTGTCATATAAGCCGGAAAAAGCTGTGTCTGTTCCAATGCTTCGTTCAATGAGCCTGTTTCCTGAAGATTCTCTGAGAGTGCGTTGAGAATGGCTTTCTCTTCCTCTGAAGATGCATCCTCCAGCATGATAGAAATCCCTTCCAGAGCAGAGATACCGGAACGCAGGATCAGAGATAACTGGCTGCTGAAAGAAGAAAGTTCCGGATTGGAAAGTGGTTTTAATTGTGGTGATTTGTTCATGATCATTCCCTCCATAAATGCAGGATATTGTATAGATCCTCAGATTGACAGGAAAACTGTGAATGCAGGATTAATAAGAGTATTTCACAGTGTATTTGCTGCCGTCTCCGATATATTTGGCTACGGCTTTGGAACTGTTGTTGGCGGCCAGGGTCGGATCCATGAGTACCCAGTCTTTGCCGTCAAATTCGATAATATTGTCCACCCATCCGGATTCCGAGAGGTAAACGCTGATCCAGGCATGATAGGCCTCACCGGAATAACCGACTTCCAGTTTTGTCGGAATGGACTGGGAGCGCAGCAATGCGGCCATCAGAGAGGCATAGTCGAAGCAGATGCCTTTCTTTTCTTCCAGTATCGTGTCAATATCCGGCACATAGTCGGTGGGTGTATTCTCGGCTTTATCGTTGTCATAGGAAATATTCCGGATCACATAGTAATAGCTGTTCTGCACGTAGTCCAGATCATCGGCAGACTGGTCGGATAATTCTCTGCCCAGGGCGACGACCTGAGAATCACCGGTGAACCAGACATATTGATTCGGATAGAGAAATGGCTTGAATTCATCGCTGAGGCTGACGGAGAGATCCTTGGAAAAGGCAAGGGCGTAACTGTTGTCAACTACCCATTCATAGACTTTGAGGGTGTAATC
>NZ_JBBMEK010000227.1:0-5568 GCF_040096555.1 Coprococcus intestinihominis
AGTTCTTTTAAAAAATTTTATTGTGTTATTTTTCTATACATCTCCGGTCTCCGATCCCGGAAAAGTCCCCATTCAAGACGTTTATCAGCCAGATCATCCAGATCATACACACCGGTTAAAATCTCTTCCTGATCTCTGGACGCGCAGGCTTTCAATCCACCTGTTTCATCTGTCATAAAAGAAGAGCCATAGAAAACAAGGGCTGACCTCTGTCCGCCATTTTCAGGAGATGGGGTCACTTCTTCCCGGCCTATCCGATTGGCAGCAATCACTGGCATGAGATTGGCAGCCGCATGTCCCTGCATGCAGCGTCTCCAATGCGGCATACTGTCACATTCAAGAATCGGTTCGGAGCCAATCGCCGTCGGATAAAGCAGTATCTCTGCTCCCATAAGGGCCATACATCTGGCCGTTTCCGGAAACCATTGATCCCAGCATATACCAATCCCTATCTTGCCGTAACGGGTATCAAATACTTTGAAGCCGGTATTCCCCGGTGTAAAATAAAACTTTTCCTGATAATAATGATCATCCGGAATATGTGTCTTACGATACACCCCCGACAATGTGCCGTCCGCATCAATGCAGGCAATGGAATTATATAATGTGTTTATATCCTGTTCATAAAAGCTGATCGGCAATACGACGTTGAGTTCCTTTGCCAGCCGCATGCCCATCTGCACCGCATCGTTTTCTTCCACAGGCTTTGCCAGATGATAAAAATCATATCTGCGCTGCTGGCAAAAATATTCCCGTTCAAAGAGTTCCGGCAGCAAAATGATCTGTGCACCATCTCCCGCTGCCTGCCGTACCATTTTCTCGGCCTTTTCAAGGTTGGTCTGCAGATTCGTACTGCACTGCATCTGAATAGCTGCTATCTTAACATTTCTCATTAATAATTATTCTCCCTGTTCTGCTTTTCCAAATGGAATCTGCTGTGTAATACAATGAATATTGCCTCCGCCTGTCAAAATATCCCTGGCATCAACAGTAATCACTTTCCGTTCCGGGCAAAGTTTTTCCATGATTTCTGCTGCTCTCTGATCACTTTTGATATTTTCTCCGCCAAAAGCCGGCATTACCACTGCACCGTTTGAAAAGTAGAAATTCACATAGGAAGCCGCCAGACGTTCTCCTTCCTCCCTCGTATCTTCACCATCTTCAAAAGCATAACCTTCCAAATCCTCTTTTGTCACACACACCGGCACATCCGGTATCGGAAGCTTATGCACTTTTATCCTTCTTCCTCTGGCATCTGTCTGGGATTCCAGATAGCGAAGACATGCCAGCGAAAGCGGATACTGCGGATCATCTTCCCGATCTGTCCAGGCCAGAACCACTTCTCCCGGTCTGATAAAAGCACAGACATTGTCCACATGTTCATTTGTTTCATCATTATAAATGCCTCTTGGCAGCCAGAGAACCTTTTCAGCCTCCAGAAACTGCTGCAGCTTTTCCTCTATCTCCGCTTTTGAAAGCTGAGGATTTCTTCCCCGGCTCAACAGGCATGACTCAGTCACCATCACTGTTCCTTCACCGTCACTGTGAATAGATCCACCTTCCAGTACAAAAGGAGAGGCATCATAACAGACATAGCCTTCTCTTTTTGCAAATGCTGCCGCAAAAACATCATCTTTCTGCCATGGGGCATACAAGCCGTCTTCCTCACCGCCCCAGGCATTAAATGTCCAGCTGATGCCACGCACTGTGTCATCTTTGACAACAAAAGTAGGCCCTATGTCTCTTGCCCAGGCATCATCGGTTTCCGCCTCAAATACAACCACCGGGAAATGCTTCTTTTCTGAAATTTCCCTCTGAAATTGTCTGTTATATTCATCAGCAAAGGCCTTTGCCCTGGGAAGCGCCGCCTTCCCGCACGCCAGATACACAGCCTCACTTTCAGCAATTGCCTGCATCACAGCGCAAAAAGCCTTTTCTGCCGCTTCAGGATTCTTTTTCCAGGAACCCGGACGCTGCGGCCATATCAGGATACATCCCTTGTGACAGGCATATTCTGCCGGCATATGATAGCCATCTGCTGACGGAATTGTTTTGATATTCTTCATTTTCTTATTCCTAATATACGAACCATATAATATTTTATCTATAAACGCATTTTGAAATCCTGATAGTCGAATTTTCTTACCATTTCTTTGCTTCCATTTTCACGAAGCAAAGCGATGCCCGGAAGAGGCATACCGTTAAAGGTGTTATTCTTGACCATGGAATAAATTGCCATATCTTCAAACACCAGACGGTCGCCAATCTGAACCGGCTTTTCAAAACTGTAATCACCAATCACATCTCCCGCCAGGCAAGTCATAGAAGAAAGCCGATAGGTATACGGTTTCTGATTTGCCTCGTATCCACCGGACAGTGGCGGACGATATGGCATTTCCAGGACATCCGGCATATGACAGGCTGCTGAAACGTCCAAAATCAATATATCCATATCATTATGAACAATATCCATCACCTCTGTCACCATATAACCGGCATTCAATGCCACTGCTTCTCCTGGCTCCAGATAAACTGTCACATGATAGGTATCCCGGATATAGCGAATCAGTTTCACCAGTGTTTCATACTGATAATCTTTCCTTGTAATATGATGACCGCCGCCAAGATTCAGCCACTTTATACAGTAAAGATATTTTCCGAATTTTTCTTCAAATGCCTGAAAGGTTGTCACAAGATCATCCGCATTTTGTTCACACAATGTATGAAAATGCAGTCCTTCAATCCCCTCCGGGAGAACTTCCGGAAACTGTGCTTTTGTGACTCCAAGTCTCGATGCATAACCGCATGGGTCATAAATGTCATGACCTTCCTGTGTCGAGCACTGGGGATTCACACGGATGCCGACACTGACCCCCTTTGCCTGACAGATGTCTTTATATTTTTCATACTGTGCAAAGGAATTAAAAATAATATGATCGCAGATTGTCACCAGTTCCTGCATATCCGCTTCCTTATAAGCCGGTGCAAAAACATGATTTTCTTTTCCCATCTCTTCATATCCCAGTCTGGCTTCGTACAGGCCGCTGGCAGTTGTTCCGCTGATGTACCGCCCGATCATCGGATAAAGGCTGTACATGGAAAATGCTTTCTGTGCCAGCAGAACATGACAGCCTGTATCCTTTTCTAACTGCTGCAGGATTTCAAGATTGTGTCGGATTCTGCCTTCATCCACTACATAACAGGGTGTCGGCAGTCCCTCAAACATCATTCTACTGTCTGTGGATTTTCATCCACAACCCATGGCAAACCATACTGGTTGAGCATATCCATAAACGGATCCGGGTCAAATTCTTCAATATTGAAGACACCATCTTTATCCCATACTTTATCCAGCACCAATGCTGCACCAATCATAGCAGGCACACCTGTTGTATAAGAAATCGCCTGAGAGCCCACTTCTTTGTAACATTCCTGATGATCACATACATTATAGATGTAAATAGTCTTTTCTTTTCCATCCTTCTTTCCTGTGAAAATACAGCCGATATTGGTCTTTCCAACCGTGCGAGCTCCCAAAGAAGCCGGATCCGGAAGCAGTGCTTTCAAAAACTGAATCGGAACAATTTCTCTGCCTTCATACATAATTGGTGATGTAGAAAGCATTCCCACATTCTCCAGACACTTCATATGAGTCAGATAGCTCTGTCCAAAAGTCATAAAGAAACGAATTCTTTTTACACCGGGTACATTTTTGGCCAGTGATTCGATTTCCTCATGATGAAGCAGGTACATATCTTTCTGTCCAACCTGAGGGAAGTCATATTCACGTTTAATCTCCATAGGCTCTGTCTCAACCCAATGACCATTTTCCCAATAGGAACCATTGGCAGATACTTCACGCAGATTAATCTCCGGATTAAAATTCGTTGCAAAAGGAT
The DNA here is from genome assembly GCF_040096555.1 of Coprococcus intestinihominis. Taxonomy (NCBI): domain Bacteria; kingdom Bacillati; phylum Bacillota; class Clostridia; order Lachnospirales; family Lachnospiraceae; genus Coprococcus; species Coprococcus intestinihominis. The sequence goes on from NZ_JBBMEK010000227.1 coordinate 3,900, forward strand.
AACCATGATCACCACCATTACAATCCAGAATATCAATAGTTTCAATTTCATCAAAATAATGCTTCAGCGCATAGGCTGTGAAGACGCTTGTAACCCCAGGGTCAAAACCACTGCCCAGAAGTGCTGTAATACCGGCTTCTTTAAATCTATCCTGATAAGCCCACTGCCAGGAATAATCAAAATATGCCGTAAATCCTTCGTCTTTGCATCGTTTTTCATAAATTGCACGCCACTGTGGATCATCCGTATCTTCCGGTTCATAATTGGCTGTGTCAATATAATCCACCTTGCATGCCAGACAAGCATCCATGATTGTCAAATCCTGATACGGCAATGCCACATTCAAAACCGCATCCGGCTGATAATCTTTAATCAGTGCGATCAGTTCATCTACATTGTCTGCATCCACCTGGGCCGTTGTAATCTTCGTCTCTGTCGTTTTCTCCAGCTTTTCCTTCAAATCATCACATCTTGACTTTGTTCTGCTGGCAATACAGATTTCTGAAAATGTTTTGCTGTTCTGACAGCATTTGTGAATAGCCACACCGGCAACACCGCCGCATCCAATAATTAATAATCTTCCCATTTTTAATCTCCTCTGCTTTTCCTTTATTTCATCATATATTCATAATGCATTTGTTATCTGCTCTTTAGAAAGCTCTATTTCTTACGATCTTCCTCTTCCTCCAGCATGTCTTCTACATATCTCGGCAGCATAAACGCTCCTTTGTGCAGATTGGTTGTATAATACCAGGTTTTAATGTGACGTTCCTTCCATCTTTTGGCATCCAGATGTTCCAGTGGATGATATTTCTTGGAAGCAAAACCAAAAAGCCAGTATCCCGAAGAACAAGTCGGAATGTGTGCCTGGTATACCCTGCTGATTGGAAAACTGTGACTGGCCTTTCTGTGCATCACTCTGCAGGATTCCTCATCCTCATCATAAAAAGGACTTCCATGCTGATACACCATGATACCGTCTTCTTTCAGCGCTCTATAACAGTTGCCGTAAAACTCTTTTGTAAAAAGACCGGCATTATGTCCCAGCGGATCAATGGCATCGTTGATAATCAAATCGTATTCATTCTGTTTTAAACGCAGAAACTTCAACCCGTCTTCATAATAAATGCTGACTCTCTTATCCCCCAGGCCGCAGGCATTATCCGGAAAAAATTCTTTGCAGACTTCCACAAAAACCCGATCCGGTTCCACCACATCGATTTTCTCAATTTCTTCATAGTAGCCCAATTCTCTGGCCACACCGCCGTCTCCGCCGCCGATCACCAGAACATTTTTTACATGCGGATGTACCGCCATTGGCACGTGCACAATCATTTCATCATAAATAAACTCATCCTTTTCAGAGAATACAATGCTGCCGTCAGCACTTAAAAACCGGCCGAATTCATCCGAATCAAACACATCGATTCTCTGAAATTCTGTCTGAAGTCCAAATAATTGTTTTTGAACCTTGACGGAAACCTTGACTTTCTCTGTGTGATAATCAGAAAACCACAGTTCCATTGCTCTCCCTCCTTCTATCAATATTTTCCTGTCAATACAAACAGTGATTCCACTGCCGGATCCTGCATGCCCTGCATGGAACAGCCTTTTTCTTTTGCATAAATAATATAATCAATAATCTCCCGGGTAATCATTTCCCCCGGCG
>NZ_JBBMEK010000228.1:0-5550 GCF_040096555.1 Coprococcus intestinihominis
CACATCCCGTACCATCATCCAGATAAAAACTTCCCCAGGCTTCCTGATTTAAGGCCATACATGTTTCCAGGGTATCCGGAATCTGTTCTTCCGAAATAGGTGTTGATAATACTGTTGATATTGTCATCATCATCTCTGCAGATCGGATGGCAATATGATACATCTGGGATTGACCTTCCCGATGCCATTCACAGCAGACCCCCATACATTCCGAATCTGCCATGTAAGGAATAGTATAAGTATCTAATACCGCCATCAACTTTTCTTCCATTTCACAGGCCATCAAAAATTTGTCTTCCACAGAATAGCCGATCTTTCCGGCCGCCTGCGGCAGCCATTGACTTCCTATGACCTTTTCGGTCTGATTCAGAAATGCCACCCATTGACAGATTTTCGCCATTTCTTCTTCCAGATACCGTTCCAGTGCATCCGTTATTGTCGTCTCTCTGATATCTGCGCCTGTGACATACTGAATTTTTAAATATATTTTTCCGGAATCCGGTTCAACCGTCAACTGACCGGGAATGTTTTGTATATTGTAATAATTAGCACCTGCAATCGCCTCCGGAATTCGTTCCCATTCCAGCTTTTCATCCGGTATACCTCTCAGCTCCAGAAAATGGCCGTTGACTTCCGTCTGAGTCATCCATTCAATTCCTATCTCATGCATCACACATTTATCCTTTAAATCCGTATCTACCGTACCGTATATTTATCCTTTGATTCCAACAGTTCTCTGATTTTCCTGCCGTCCATATGGTTTTCCAGAATCAACACTTCCGCCAGCAAATCAACACTTTCTTTATTATTCTTAATCTGTGCCACTGTCTCACCCAGCATCTGCTGTAATATGGCATTCACTCTTTCACGGAGCCTGCTTTCCACGTCACTGCATACAGCATCCTTTTCCCGAATCACGGCCATTCCGAAGGTGTCATCCATTCCCCACTGGCCAATCATCTTCTCAGCCAGCTGTGTTGCTACTTTCAGATCATCCGCTGCCCCGGATGATGCTCCGTTTTCCTTGCCGTAAAAGACAATTTCTGTAGCTCTCCCGGCAAGGGCTTCCCGAATCCGTTCATAAACCTGTTTCCTGGTGAGATTATATGCTCGGCGTTCATTCTCCTGCAGCATATAACCGCCAAAACTTTTATTGCCCATCACCGTCAGATAAGCCGGTGTGTGTTGATTCTGCCAGCATATAAAGGCATGTCCTGCCTCATGTCTGGCAATCCGCTTTAATTCTTCCTCCGAACAAAGTGCCTCTGTCTGACCATCATCAAAAGAAGCAAAAGCCTCATCCAGTATGTCATCTGTGACTTTCTCAAAATGCTGCTGCGCTGCACAGCGCATGGCATATCCGAGAATCAGTTTGATGCGTGACAATGTCATTCCGGCACTTCCGGCTGCAATTCTGTCGGCTTCTTCATCACTGAAGGCCAGCGCCGGGCTCTTCTCCCTGCGCTGCTTCAGGAACCGCAAACGTTCCTCCCTGTTTGGCAGGTCCACCAGAATTTTTCTGTCAAAACGTCGAAGCAATGCGGAATCCAGTGAAAATCTGTCTTTGCCCTCCACATCAAAATTCGTCGCTGCCAGCACAAAAACCTGGCTTTCCCCTGTTGTCTTAAATCCACTCATCTCCGTCAACAGCGCATTCAGTATATCCGCCCGGCTGTTGCTGTCACCTGCGCTCTGTCGATTCTTGCCAATGGCATCAATTTCATCAATAAACAAAATCGTCGGCGCATATTTGCGTGCTGTCCTGAAAAGTGCATGAATGGCCTCCGGTCCTTCACCCACATATTTTTTCAAAAACTGACTGCCCTCCGCAGACATAAATGTCATATCCGCTTCTGTCGCCATGGCCTTGGCCAGCATGGTCTTACCGGTTCCCGGTATGCCATGAAGCAATACGCCCTTCGGCGGATGAAAGCCTTTCTCTATGTACTGCTGCGGATGCTTCATATAATCAATGAAAAAACGCAGTTCCTCTTTGGCATCCTCCGCACCTATAATCTCATCAAAAGTCACATTCGGCCGTTCCGTCTCAGCAAGAATACGCCCGGAATCAACACCTTCTACTGCATAGCGGAGTTGAAAATCTGTCAAAACGACTTCCGCAGATGTCCCATCCTCTGCTAACCGCCGCTTGCTGCTATAATCCACAACCTGATGATATCTGGTCAATCGCCGCACAGACTTCTCCATATCCGCCGTCATCTGAAATAAATTTCTGACTTCCAATGCAGCATCCTTAAAATCAACACTGAAATAGATTTTCTGAAGTCTGTCGATTTGCCCCTGACCTATCCCGAAGGCAACCTGCTGAAACAGTTCATAAATTTCCTCACTCAGAAACTTCTCCCCACGTCCGCTGATGGTTCGTGCATCTGCCATACCACCCTCAGCAAAAATCAACGCTTTACTGATATTGTCATCCAGATGTACCTGTATCTGAAATTGCTGTTCTAAATCGGAGACACATTTCTTCAGCCGGTACTCCAAAATCTGCTTCAGATAGCGCACTTCCATCCGATTAAACAAAATGACATTCCCGGATGCGAACCTTGAACATAATGCTGCCGGAAAAATCGGACTGCCGGTTTTTGCATCACACTCCGTACGCAAAGCCTGCATCACGGTTCGCTTCGGCACGCTGTCCAGAGAGGTGTTCCGTGCATCATCATAAATAGAACTGCCTGCATTGGTGGTCAGGATAATCATGGTCTGGTCAAAGAAAACCTCCTGGTCCGTACAGCTATCACGCAGCCGTCCCGCATCCAGTATCTGCAGGAATAAATGCAGAACATTCATATGTGCTTTCTCTATCTCATCAAAAATCAGGACACATCTCGGATGCTTTCTCACGAATCCCGTTACATTGCCTTCCTTGCTTCCTTTATAAACGCCATCTGCCCCGGAGAATTCAATGACTGCATCCTTATCCGCATATTCACTCATATCAAATCGTGCAAAAGGACATTGCAGTGCTTCCGCCACTGTCTCCGCCAGAAAAGTCTTGCCGACACCCGGTGCACCGACAAACAAAAAAGAAGCCGCGGGTTTTCGTCTGGACGGGTCTGTCATCGACAATAATTTCGCCTGAAAATACCCTGTTACAAAGGTACTGACTGCATGCTCCTGTCCGTAAATTTTCTCCAAAAGTCTCCTTCTAAGTTCACTCGCTTCTTCCGTTAATTCATACAGCACTGATAAACTTGCTCCATCCCGAGGAGCTGCATCCTCTGCTCCTGACGCAGCGTCCACAGTACTATCTTCAGATTTCTGTCCGTCCCCTCTATTTGCTTTCCACTCTAAAAAAATTTTCTCATAATCCATCGCCATTTTGCACCGTCCCTCTTGCAGACTGACATACAATCACACCAAGCCTTCATGTCATATTCTGCTTATTACTACCCTCTATTTTACCAAATAATAGGGTGTTTTCCAATGAAAAAGGGGTATTTAGAAAATAATAGCATGAATGTTGAGGAAAACCGCATTGTCAAAATTGATTATATAATGTAACCATTCAAATAGTATTTAGTTTCATCACACTAATCATCTCACGGAAGGAGAAAATACACATGCTGAACCGAACGAAAATCATTGAATTCATCAGACATCACAAATTATCGCTTGTTATATTCCTATGTCTTTTACTGCTGCTGCTCACAGCCGATAATTGGCAGCAAAAACAGTTTGCTAAAGCTGATCAAGCCTATCATCTGATGGCCGAAAACAATTATGCTGAAGCTATCACCCTATTTGAAGAATATTTGTCCACAGATTCTTCAATATACTGGCGCGGCATCCAATTTGTAAACGGAAGTACCAGTATGTTTACACAATCCAATGCAGAAAATGCATTGCAACAATGCCGGCAAATGATTGAAAAACATTAGCCACCTTTTATCCTTTATTGAAAATGGCAGGACGTTGCTCCTGCCATTTTCAATATTAATCGAACTTCTTAAATTTAAATCGAAAACGAATATGTCCATTTTGTGTAAGATTTATCCATTATGCCCATTACTTCTTCCTCCAAAAAAATATTTTTATGCTTATACTTTATTATCGGTTTTACAACCCTTTTTCACTCAATTTACTTAATTTTATTGAATCCACCTGAAATTTTTCTATCTATTTTTTCAAATCATCTGCGCTTAAACAAGTTTAAGCTACGCTTTATAAATTTCTGTAAATTTTTTACACAATAAATAACACCCATAACCAAAATAACTATAAGGACTATAATTAACACACTATACCATCTGCCTTCTGCCATTAATTCGCATAAACCATGACTCTGCCTGACTCGATCAATGAACCCCACTCCGTCTGTAGCCGCAGATAGTAATCCTAGGAAAGAAAGAAGACCTAAAACAAAAGATAATCTTTCTTCTTCCTCTTCCTTCCTTTGCTGTTCCTGATTTTCCAGTAATTCCTCAAGAAAATCTACACCTGCTGTTAAACTCTGTATTTCTTCGCGGATCCGCAGATTTTTCTTTGCAAAATTATAAAAATCATTTTGCGCCCGTGTTTGGCTCACACAAGTATGAACACTCTTTAGCAAGAATGTGTTGATTTCTGTCTGGATTTCTTTCAATTTTTCATTATAATCTTCTGATGACTTTCGATAAGCTTTGGCATCAGCTGACAAATCATATTCTATTTTTTCCGAAAAATGAATAAGTGAATACAATTGATACAATAATAATATATACAATGTAAAATAATCTTTTCTTACCTCATCCGAAAGATTATCTGATAAATATTTAATATTTTCTTTGTTTTCGTAAACATAACATCCACACCCTTCATTACTGACATACCACCAGGCATTTTTAAAAGGTTGATAAGTTTGCTCTTTCATATCTGGCGCTCGCAAATAACGCCAATTATGACCCGCAGATAATCTTACCGCATTATCCAAAAGCTTTTGATTCCAATAGACTTCATCATGCTCCTCTCTCTCTTCATGACCAAAAACAAAATAATTGTATAACAATGCACACTCCGGTTTCTCTCCATTACTTTTATTACTTCCATGCAACATGTGAAAAGAAAGCTTACAATCCAATGCTTCTAATGTTCCGCAAATCCAGTCTATTATAGAAAAGTTTCCTTCTTCATTATATTTTATTTTTGCAGACTCATATTTTCCTGAATTTTCTACATTCAATTCAAACAGACGAAAATTTGTCCTTTTTACATCCTTGCTGCCTGAAAATGGGGCTGGACTACATATTTCTTCATAATCCGGGCTCAAATGAAAAGTTTTTTCTTGTAAGTTTTTTGTTTTATTTATCAGCGGAATAGAATTCCCAGATGTTCTATCATCTGGATCAATCAATAATACTGACCATTCTTTTTCTATTTCTTTGTCCCTTTGTTCACCTGCTCTTTGATCTCTTGGAATATTTATCTCTTTGTTGACATAATTATATTTAATCCACCCCTTTTGTCTATAGGAGCCTAAATTTTTCAAAAAATCTTCACACTCCGTCAATAACTCAACCGAAGTATTCTCCCCAACTTTAATCTCAT
>NZ_JBBMEK010000229.1:0-5453 GCF_040096555.1 Coprococcus intestinihominis
ACTCCCCGTTATAAACCAGGGAAAATTCCAATGGAATACCATCTTCTTCCTCCACATGAAGCCCAATTCCTTTTCCTGCATTCAACCTTTCAGAAGGAATACTCTGATAGATCTTTACTGCCTCTTCTGCACTGTGGATATCCTCCCTGTATTCTCCATAGCGGTTAAATTCCATACATTCTGCCACATAATACGTTGTCAAACGTCCGGTGGCATTCTCGCCCATCTCACCTTTTTCCACGTAGCAATACCTCCTTTTTATGCACAAAAAAAGCACTACCGTTTTTAGCGATAATGCTCTTTGTGTTACTTCTTATTTTCTTTTTAAATGATACAGCCATGCTCAATCAGCTTCTGCTGTCTGGTCGTTAAAATAGAATATTCAAGGCTTTCCCTGTCTTGATGCAAGTAAAAACAAACAGGTTCCCTTAATTTGCTCTTTTTCGGAACAAGCTCAAAGGCAAATTGCCCACTGTCAAACCGGGCACCATCAAAGTATCCCTGAATGAACCGTTCTTCCGTATTCCCACTATGTAGCAATTCATCAATCATTACTACACCGATATAGTGTTTTTCCCTTAGCGAAGCCTCAATCTCTGCAAGGTAATCAAAAGGAGGCTCGCTAGTCTTCATAACCACAAGAATATTTTCTTTTTCTTCACTTATCACAATCATATCAAAGTTATTCATCTAACTTACTCCTTTCTCCTAATTTCTAAATCACTTCATAATATTCATCAATAATCGCCAATGCTCTTTTAATCAAATCATGAGCACCTTTTATATCCAGCATCTTTGTAGTATCAATTGGTGCTGTAGGGTCATCCCAATGTTCTATTGGATGGCGATTGCTGTTATAAAACGTATAAATATTTCCAATATACTTTACCTGCTCAGGCTTTGCATTTCCATATCTCTCTGGTTTCAGCTTATATTTTACACCTATTTTATCAAACATATCAAAATGATTTTCTTTGATGTACTGCGCATTTGGTATAATACCACATTCTATTAATGCTATTTTTAATTGTGCTTCTACAACACGAATTGCCGGCTGAGCCAAATATGTTCCATCAAACATATCATCTGTGACCTTTAAATTATACACAGCCTGATGAAGAGATCTTTCCATTTTCTTAGACGGTAGCTTATCATAAGCATTTGGCATATAAAACTGAAATTCAGAGCGAACCTCGTCTTTATCTATGTTAAGATTATATGTGTCATTAAAAATTTTAGGAATTTCTTCTACTTCTATTAATTCAGTAATATATCCAATAATAGTAGAAAATAACACTTCTGGTCTTCCTTGCATTACTACTTTATTATGCTTTTGATAATGTGTCACAACTACTCTATCTTTACTTTTGTTACATTTTAAAGAAACTGCTTTTCCATGAGCAATCTTTTTTTCATCTATAATTAGATTGTCTTTTCCAATTTCATCAACAGCAAGTGCTATAACTGTTGACAAATCTTCATCTGAAATTCCCTCAACTGTAAACCAAAAATCGCCTCTTTTAACTTTAGGAATCCCATTACCTTCTGTTAAAGCAGCTTTGGCTAATTTATCTGCTTCTTCATTATAATGATCTCCAGAATGAGCTTTTACCTTTTGATAAGAAATTTTTAGAATATCTGATTTACTCTTCATAAAATTTGCATATTTCTGAGTAAGTGTATTCTTTGCCTTCCATTCTCCTTGAGCCCACTTTTCAATTCCTTCATAATCATAACGAAGTTCTAAGTTATGATAACCATTCTTAATTGCCCATTGTACTGCATACATAGCACCAAGCATTTCACCAGCAACATTTCTAATTGCTAAAGAGTCCGGTTCATTTCCATTTCCTGATTCTCTAATAGTTTCTCCTCTTGGTGTAAGAATAATACACCCAAAAGCATATTTTCCTATTTTCTCATCAAAACTACCATCTACATATACAACTAACTGGTTTGTTGTGTTCTCTTCTATATCTACTTTTTTAATTTCTTGTATCCTATTCTCTAAATAGTTTTTCGCTTCCTCTTCTGTTTCAAAACCTTTATACTCTGCTCCCGGATATCCACTTACCGACTCTTTACACTCATTCCATGAATAAAACAAACCGGTTTGCTTACCCTTTTTTACAGCATAAACTTTTTTCTTTGCCATGTATACTCCTTCAAGATTTGGGATTATAGCATAATACAACCTGTTCGTCAAGAATTTTATGTTTACACTTTGACGATATTTGTCTATTTAGCTACTTTTATTTTCTGTTTCTTATTTTATTATACATGTTCTGTCAAAACCAGTCAATGTATTTCACTGTTGCAATAATTAATGTACCTTCTCTTTCTCACTCTTTACATAAGGAAGAGATTGCTCTGCTGCTACTTCTTCCATTTGAAAGTATTCTGGTAGTATGTTTTCTTCCCTGAAACTAAAATACCGGTTCTCAGCCACCACGATATGATCCAACACCTCAATCCCCATAAGATTGCCGGCTTCTGCCAATCGCTTTGTCACTTCTATATCATGCCTGCTTGGTTCTGGATCACCGGAAGGGTGGTTATGTGCCAAAATGATACTGCTGGCATTGGATAAAATCGCAGATTTGAATACTTCTCTTGGGTGAACCAGTACACTATTTAACGTTCCCATACCTACTACGTTGACATTAATAACCTGGTTTTTTGTCCGAAGGTTTAAAATACAGAACATTTCCCGGTCACAATCTTTTAAAAAATCCTGAAAGAGTTCTGCCACATCACAGGGATTTTTTAATTCTTTACTACTGTATAGAGGAGGTTCTTCCACCAGGCGTATACTTACCACATCTATTTTATGTGTCTTCTCCATGTTCTTCCTTTCCAAAACAAATCTCCAGCATAATTCCCTCCGGCAGATTTTTTAAAAGTCTTTCCAACTGTTCTAAATTCATTTCTATTTGATATGTTTCAGCCATTCTGCCACCTTTCCCATGATATACAAAAAGAGTGCCTGATAAAAGAACTGCACTCTTTTTGTCCTATCCTTTTTCTACTTTACCGACTTATAATTTTTGCTGTTGCCTAATTTTTTCTCGTCTGTCATACCTTTTCCTTTACAGATAAAAGAAAAAGTTCCTTTCAGATTACATTACTCCTGCTTTGTCTGCAACGCCTTTTCGTGAAGGTTGGTATTGAAAAGCGCATACAGCGGATTGGCTTCTTTTTCCATACGGTTATCAAATGGAATACAGGTATTTCCATACTTAATGATCCCCGTACCGGAAGGAGAATTATCTACATATTTTAATTGTGCTTCTGGAATTCCTGCTGCAGTGGATAATTCCTGACTGTCTACATTGGACTGCTTTAACAGGGCAATAAACTCACTGTTCCCCAGCATGGTCATGGCTGTATAGTTCTGCAGCATATCAACCAAATTTTGGGTGATTCCTGTGCATAGTCCCCCTTGCTTCCTCACTTTTTTCCAGAGGCTGAACAAAAATTTCGCACTATACTCCCGGTCAAGAACCGTATGGAACTCATCTATATAAAGCCAGGTTGCCCTTCCTTTCTTTGCGTTTTCTGCAATCCTGGCACTGATATTTTCCAGCATGACCAGAGTGGAAATGGCTCCCAGCTCTTTCCCCAGGTCCCTGGTACCATAGACAATGAACCTTGCCTGTACATTCACATTGGTATGGTTATTGAAAATATTTAAAGAGCCATTTACAAACAGCTCCAACGATAAAGCAATGTCCTTTGCCTCTTCTTCTGGCTGCTCCAACAATAACTCATAAAATTCTGACATGGTAGGGATATGCTTTTCCCTTGCCTTTGCAATGTCGATATACAGCTTTCGTACACAACGGTCTATAATGGATTTATGGCGGCTGTTTAGATTATCCCCGTAACATTGTTCACACAGCCCCAGCATAAATTCTCCTTTATCTCGGATATATCCCTGGGAATCGTTTAAATCCAGCGCCCAGACATCCATCTCCAAAGGATTGATGTAATTCTTTGTATAGGTAGACAGGTTAATGATTGCCGCCTGGTTTCCCAGGGCTTCTGCAATATCAAAATATTCCAGTGTCGGATCGATACAGATAATATCATCATCTGTTCCTAAGAACACCTGCAGCATTTCCGACTTACTGAAATAGGATTTTCCGGAGCCGGGGACACCGAATACCATTCCATTTCCATTTGCCAGTTTTTTCCGGTTTCCAATGCAAAGGTTATGAGAAACCTGGTTAATGCCATAGCAGACGCCGGACTTTTCGTTTAATTCCTGTACATTAAAGGGAAGAAGGGCTGCAATATCCCTTGTGAGCATGGTCCGCATTGTGCTGATCTGCCGGTTTCCCACTGGAAGTATGGTATTCATAGCTTCCCTCTGCTGATAATAGTGGGTTTCAATCTGGCACATGCGTCCATTGCCGATATTTTTAATGGTTTCGGTTACACTGTCTAGCTCCTTCTTGTCCTCTGCCATGATCAGGAAATTAACCCCTGTATAAAACAGGTTCTGGTCATTTTCCCGCACGTCGTCCATAAGATTTACAATCTTCTCCTTCTGGACTTTCTTGATATGAGAAATGTCACTGGAAAAGTCGTTATTTTTATTACGGACTCTCTGCTGCTTTAAAATATCATTTTCAATGCCCAGATATTTCTTCTGAAGAACCTTATTTGCCAGTTCTTTTGGTACTGGTACAATGCAGATTGTAGTGATGCTATGAACCGGAAGACTGGTAATCTCATTTAAAAAGGTATCCGATAAAGAAGACGGATATTTTTTAATGAATAATGCCCTGCATTTTTTCCGTTCCGTTTCAAAATAACCTGGGTAAAACTGCATATACCCTGGTGAAATATCATTTTTAGGATCACCGCCCTTTTTTAACGCCTGTCTGAAATCAAAGGAGAATTGTTCTTCTTCCCCTATACGGTAAAAATTGAAAAGTACCCGCAGCCGCTCTTCTGCATTTAATTCTTCAATGCAGGAACCAAGTTCTCCAAAGTTCTGTTTTAAGGTAGCTTCAAAAGTGGCAAAAAATGCTTTTGCCTGTTCGTAGGATTTCCGTTCTACACATACAGTCAGCAGTTTTTCCTGCTCAATCCCCTGCCTTCCATCTACAATGCGCTTTTCAATAATCTGGTTATAACTTCCACGCAGCCAGTTAAAACCATCTCCTTTTTCCTGGAAAAGTACATGCTCCCGGAAATCCTGCATATTTTTATTCCGATTAAAAATGGTAATAAGAAAATATACATCAATGGCATTTACCGTCTTACAATACTGCTTTAAAATCCGCATCTGTTCTTCTGCACCTGCGGTTACATAGTTAATATCCAAAAAACGATATGTCTTGGAATATATCCCCTTCCCTACTTCAAAAATGCCATTTTCTGCAATTCTCCCAATCCCCATGACTTCCTGAAGATATTTCGGGGATTTTACTGCTTTATCTGCT
>NZ_JBBMEK010000230.1:0-5418 GCF_040096555.1 Coprococcus intestinihominis
GCCAAAAAAGTGATAAATTATATATGTGAGATTGTCAAAAGACAAATTTAGGAGGAATATATATCATGAGCAAGAATATGCAGGGTTTCGGTATGATGATTCAGAAACTGAAAGCATCACCGAAGAGAATCGTTTTTACAGAAGGTACAGATGAAAGAATTCTTGAAGCAACATCCCGTCTGTTGGCATCCAACTTCCTTACACCTATCCTTGTAGGCAAAGAAGATGAAGTTCAGGCAGCAGCAGAAGAATATGGTTACAATATCAGAGGTGCTCAGATCATCGATCCTGAGAACTTCGACAGAATGGATGAGATGATCGCTATGTTCTGTGAACTTCGTAAGAGCAAGAACATTCAGCCGGATGAAGCACGCAAGATCTTATCCGCAGGCAACTACTTCGGTACAATGCTTGTTAAGATGGGTGTTGCAGATGCACTTCTTGGTGGTGCTACATACTCAACAGCAGATACAGTTCGTCCAGCCCTTCAGCTGATCAAGACAAAACCAGGCAGCAAGATCGTATCTTCATGCTTCATCATGGTTCGTCCATCTGCTACAGGTGAGAACGAAGTATTAGCTATGGGTGACTGTGCGATCAACATCAAGCCAACAGCAGAAGAACTGGTAGAAATCGCTATCGAATCTGCTGAATGCGGCCGTATTTTCGGTATCGATCCGAAGGTTGCTTTCCTTAGCTACTCAACACTGGGTTCAGGTAAAGGTGAAGATGTTGACAAGATGCGTACAGCAGCTGCTATGGCGAAAGAAAAAGCGCCTAGCCTTCCAATCGAAGGTGAATTACAGTTTGATGCTGCCGTTTCTCCACGTGTTGCTCGTACAAAATGCCCAGGCAACCCAGTTGCTGGTCATGCGAACGTATTTGTATTCCCTGACATCAACGCTGGTAACATCGGTTACAAGATTGCTCAGCGTCTTGGTAACTTCGATGCATACGGCCCAATCCTGTTAGGTCTGAATGCACCAATCAATGACCTGTCTCGTGGATGTAACGCAGAAGAAGTTTACTCCATGGCTATCATTACAGCAGCATTAGCTGAATAATTGTAAGCGTGAGAACAGAATAGAATGACAGAAGAGAGGATATCCCATACGGACATTCTCTCTTTTTTCTTTTGTAAACAGGATTCCTCTTTAATATAATTTGAGTTTGACTGTTTACATTGTATATTTAATTTCATCATTTGCATTTTGTGTTCATTTCAATCGCTTAAGTAAAGAAAAAAATCAGTTGAAAAAAAGGAATATTCCTCATATAATATATGTATAAGTCGTATGATATTGTTACTGGGAATCAACATATATTCGGAGAGGAAGATGAATAACTGCTTCTCTCCGAATTTTCATGTGGGAAATGTTTGGATGTTATGATAATGGGGAATTAATAAAGAACAGGAGATAAGGGGTATGGATGAGAATACAGTCGCAGTGGGGAAAGATATTGATCTGGAGACGGTCATTTTGCAAAATGTGGATTTGGTGGAGAACATCGGTGCTTTCAAAGAAGTGGCAGAGCAGTTTCAGCAGCTGATGATGATGTACAGTTGTGCCATCAGGGAGGTGCGGACGAAGTTAGAGGTGCTCAATGATGAGTTTCAGGTGCAGCGCAGTCATAACCCTATTTCTTATATTAAGTATCGCGTGAAGAAACCGGGAAGCATTTTGGAGAAGCTGAAACGAAGAGGCTATCCGGTGACGCTGCAGTCTGTGGAGGAGAATCTTCATGATGTGGCCGGTATCCGTGTCATCTGCAGCTATGTGCAGGATATTTATATGGTGGCAGATATGCTGACTTCCCAGAATGATATTACATTATTGGAAGTGAAGGATTATATTGCCAATCCGAAGCCAAATGGTTACAGAAGTTTACATCTGGTTGTACAGATTCCGGTATTTTTTTCTGATGGATGCAAGCTGTTGAAGGTAGAAGTTCAGATCAGGACAATAGCCATGGATTTTTGGGCCAGTCTGGAACATCAGCTGAAATACAAGACGGAAGGAGATGTGCCGGATAGTATTGCAGCGGAATTGAAGGATTGTTCGGATGTGATCGCCAATACGGATCAGAGAATGCAGAATATATACAATACATTAAAGAAGGATCGTCCGGAAAAAGAAAATTAGTATAGTGTTACATATTGTAATGCGGGGTATCTGCGGTGAGAATGGGCAGATACCTCGTTGCTTTTTTGATAAATAATGCTAAGAAATGGTAAAAACATCGGTTGACACAGAGTTTTGGCATAGATATTATAGAAATAAATTAAGAAATCTTGCAAAAAAACCAGAAAAATGAGGCGATGAAATGGCCTTAAGGCGCGAAAGAATGAGACTTGGTGATATTCTCATCAAGCAGAATGTATTAACAGAAGAACAATTGAAGCAGGCATTGGAACTTCAGAAGGGTTCCGGCAAGAAGATAGGCGAAGTACTGGTAGACAGCGGCATGATCACAGAAGAGATGATCGTACGTGCGTTGCAGATGCAGCTTGGCCTTAAAGTCGTGCATCTTTCAGGGGTTGTTATCCCGAAGGAGGTCAGGAATCTTGTCAGTGTCAGTCTACTGAAGAAATATCAGTGTATTCCTTTTGAATTGGATCCGTACAATGCGAATATCCTGCATCTGGCGATGGCTGATCCAATGGATATGACAGCCATTGACGATATTTCCATTGTAACGAACCTGCAGGTTG
Source organism: Coprococcus intestinihominis (assembly GCF_040096555.1). NCBI lineage: Bacteria > Bacillati > Bacillota > Clostridia > Lachnospirales > Lachnospiraceae > Coprococcus > Coprococcus intestinihominis. The sequence goes on from NZ_JBBMEK010000230.1 coordinate 2,714, forward strand.
AACCGTACATAGCAACAACCAGAGAGGTTTTGACAGCCATCGACCGCTGTTATGGAGCATCTGAGACCATGGATGCGGTTCGTAGATTTACAAGAGAGCGTGCACTGCTCAGAGGAACAGCTGAAGATGAAGGCGAGACCGATGTCAGTGATGCACCAATTGTGCAGCTTGTCCGCTCACTGATTGAGCAGGCAATCCGTCAGCGTGCAAGTGATATTCATATAGAAGCCTTAGAAGAAAAGGTACGTGTCCGCTATCGTATTGATGGTGCACTCTATGAGAAGATGGTTTATGATAACAGTCTTCTTCCGGCGATTGCCACACGTATTAAGATCATGGGAGACATGGATAGTTCTGAGAAACGTAAGCCACAGGATGGGCGTATGAGCATTGAGGTTGACAGACAGGAATATGATATTCGTATTTCGTCGATTCCGACGGTTCATGGTGAGAAGCTTGTGCTGCGTTTATCTTCCAAACTGAATCTGACAAGAAGCAAGAAGGAGCTTGGCCTTTCAGATGCTGAAATGGGAATTTTTGACCATATGCTAGCGCATTCATATGGCATTATTTTTGTTACCGGTCCAACCGGAAGCGGTAAATCTACAACTTTGTATACAGCCCTGAGTGAGCTGAATACAGAGAACGTCAATATTGTGACAGTTGAAGATCCGGTGGAAGCCGATATTGAAGGCATCAACCAGATTCAGGTGAATCCGAAGGTGAATCTGACATTTGCTTCGGCTCTCCGTTCAATTCTCAGACAGGATCCGGATATCATTATGATTGGTGAGATCAGAGACCGTGAGACAGCGTAAATTGCTGTTTAGGCATCTATTACCGGTCATCTGGTTGTATCTACGATGCATACGAATAATGCGGTGGGTACTTTGAACCGTATGGCGGATATGGGTGTTGAAAGCTATCTGATAGCGGATTCCATGGTGGGTGTCATTGCACAGCGACTGGTAAGGAAGCTTTGTCCGCATTGCAAAAAGTCACATATGGCTACCACAGAGGAGAAGAAACTGCTCAGACTGCCGCCGGATAAGGAGAAAGAGATTTATGAACCCGGCGGCTGCCATTTATGCAATCAGACAGGTTATTTCGGACGTATCGGTGTCTTTGAGATGATGGAAGTCAATGACGATATGCGCAAGTTGATTTCATCCAATGCGTCTACAGAGAAACTGACAGAGGCGGCCAGAAGAACAGGCATGCACACAGTGCGTGAGAATGCCGTTCAATATGTCTTAGATGGTGTGACCTCCGTAGAGGAGATGCTGCGTGCATCCTATGAATAGGAATAGAAGAGCATGTATAGTTTAGATGAAATTTTGCGGATGTCTGTGGAAGAAAAGGCCTCAGATATTCATTTTACAGCAGGGTGTCCGCCTTATTATCGTATTGACGGTGTACTGACACCACTTAAAGGCGACAAGTTGCAGCCAACAGATCTGGAAGCATTGCTGCTGCCGATTTTGGACAATCGTCATAGAAACGAGTTGGAGACAAATGGACAGACGGACATGGATTATGCCATTCCGGGAGTCGGACGATTCCGTGTCAATGTTTATAAGCAGCGCGGTACTCTGGCTTCGGCCATGCGTTGTCTGCCATTTTCCATACCTGATGCAGACAGTCTTGGAATACCGGCGGAAGTACAGGCACTGACAGCTAAGAAGAGAGGCCTTGTATTGGTGACAGGGCCAACCGGAAGCGGTAAGTCCACAACACTGGCATCGCTGGTGGATATTATGAACAGGAAGTATCCGTATCATATTATTACGCTTGAAGATCCGATTGAGTATCTGCACAGACATCAGTACTCCATGGTGAATCAGCGCGAGATCGGCAGCGATTCCAATGATTATGCACAGGCACTCAGGGCGGCACTTCGAGAGGACCCGGATGTGATTCTGGTGGGCGAGATGCGAGATCTGGAGACAATATCCACGGCGTTAACTGCGGCCGAGACGGGGCATCTTGTCTTATCGACACTGCATACCATCGGTGCAGACAAGACCATTGACCGAATCATTGACGTTTTCCCACCGAATCATCAGCAGCAGGTGCGCATTCAGCTGGCATCCGTGCTGGAATGTATCATTTCACAGCAGTTGATCCGCCGGGAAGATGGAAGAGGACGAGTGGCTGCATTGGAGGTACTGTTTGCCAATACGGCGATTCGCAATATGATCCGTGAGAACAAGACTTATCAGATTATTTCCACGATGCAGACAGGCAAGCGTCAGGGCATGCAGACCATGGATGATGCCATTTATGAATTGTTTCTGCGCGGTGATATCAGTGCGGATTCTGCGGTTTCCTATGCACAAAAGCCTGGGGAGATGAGTGGCAAAGTCAATTTTGATATGCCATAAGATGCCGTTAATGAAGATTAAAGAATGAAGAGAGGACGAGAAAATGCCGGGATTTTCTTATGTGGCTGTCGATCAGGCAGGCAAAGAGATAAAGGGCAGTATAGATGCGGAAAACAGTGAGAGAGTCGCGGAAACCCTCAGAAGAGACGGGTTGCTGCCTTTGTCGATCAAAGAGCAGGGTGTACTGAACAAGGAAATTGACTTCGCCATCGGCAAAAAGGTTAAGCCAAGAGATCTGAGTGTTTGATATTGTCAATATTGGTTGACACATTTATCTCAAAGATATCACTGCCTATGCAGCCAGTCCCAGAGATTGGTAGT
>NZ_JBBMEK010000231.1:0-5355 GCF_040096555.1 Coprococcus intestinihominis
TCTGTGCTGTTTCGCGTTGTTCTCGCTGACAGCTTGATTATGATACCACTCCTATTTTGAATTGTCAACAGTTTTTTTAATATTTTTGATAATTTGTTGAATTTCTTTTTCTTCCTTCAAAATTCGATGTCGTTATCGTTGTTAGCAAACTATCTCTATTATTGTTTCTATATTATCTCTATTGCTCTTGAATTGTTTTAAAGTCATTCTTCCAAAATGATGCACATTTTGGAAGAATGACCTTTCTGAACATTCCCCCCAACCGTTTTGTTATCCCTATATGAAATTTAATGCTGCTTTCATACCATCAATCCTAATCAAATTCTTTCAACACTTCACTCATTGTCAATTCAAGTCCCGGCAATGTGCCTACCGGAATCTTTTCATGGAAATCATAAACCGATGTTTCTATATTGTCCTCCCCTTCTGGCACAGATGGCAGATAACGAACCACCATGACCTGCTGCTTCCAATCATTGACAATCCAATACTCACCCACACCATGGTACTGATACAATTGGGCTTTGTCGATATAATCCTGTGCGGCCGTTGCAGGCGTTACAATCTCAATAATCCACTGCGGCACTCCCCTGTAAATATTATCATAAATCACTTCTCCACTGCTGATGAGGAACAAATCCGGCGACACAACCGAATCCAGCAGATCCAGTTTCTTCAGCTCCACCAAAATAGGAGCAAAACACAACTGATAGGGAAGTTTCTCCCTTTTCAAATACGACTTTATCGCAAAATACAAATTGCCGCGCACATTCTGATGTCTGAATGCCGGCATGGCAGACTCCCTGATATTACCCAACAGCAATTCTACCAACGACGTATACTGCAGTTTATTCTTCCTCGTATTCATCCACTCATAGAAAGCTTCTGCTGAATATTGTCTCTCCTGATAGCCGCCATACACACTGCTGTTCTCAGCCACAACCTGTACACTATTCTCAGGATAAATTTCCTTCTTGAAACGGTAAAACATCGCCAGCTCTTTCAGGCTTCCTCCGCCATCCCACAAAACATCGGAAATACAGCATTCAAATCCCGGATAGCACACACTCCGCATGCTCTGCTCAAAAGAATATCTTCTATATTCAAATCCATTTCTATAGGAATACGTATAAACAAATTCTTCATTGAGATCGATCAGCCAATACTCTCTCACCCCATTCTTGCCGTATGATACAGCTTTATCCAGACAATCATAGATTGCATTGCCATCTGCCAGAACTTCCACAATCAATTTCGGGATCTTGTTCAATTCAGAAGTACGAATCATACCGCCGCTGTAACTCTCACTCTGCTCAACAACTGCAAGATCCGGCTGAAAAATATTGCTCTCATCCAAATGAAAATCTACCGGTCCGAATAATACCTGATCCGTTTTCTTCCTATTAAGCAAATAATCCTCCAGCATTGTTCCCAGCAGGAAGCACAGCTTATGTCCATCCTCCCCAGTCATCTCCGACTGTACAACATGCCCACCAACAATTTCGCAGCTAATACTCTGTGATGCCGCGTTTTTTCTAAAGTTTTCCAACTTACACATATTTGTTTCCAATATTATACCTCTCCTCCTTCTGCCTTCCCCTCATTGGTTCAAGCAATATTTACAATAATTGTTAAAAGAAGTATAACATGTCCTCATTTCCCGGTAAAATATCATCCATTGACGGAATGTGCCATCTCCCTTCACAATATGACACACCCCACAATCAATCTTCTCTATTCGACAACAATCGACCCTGTTTCTTTTTAAAATTTTATTACACCTTCTTTTTTAATTTTATCTTGTCGTCTTTCTGTTAATTCCTGCTGCTACGTTTTCCACACGAAAAAAAGACTACTATCAAAATGTATCTGCACATTTCAACAATAGTCTCTTTCATTGTATTCTATAAGCATACAGCCTATTCAACGTATCCCTTCGATCTTGTACAAACGAAATGCAAAATCCTACGCGATTGGTATAGTTATTTACGAAACGATGTACTAGTGATGGAACAGTCTGATACCTGTAAAGCACATGGTCATACCGTATTTATTGCAAGTTTCAATGACCTGGTCATCTCTGACAGAACCGCCCGGCTGAGCCACATATTTCACGCCGCTCTTATGGGCTCTCTCGATATTATCCCCGAATGGGAAGAAAGCATCTGAACCAAGTGCCACATCCTGAAGTTGATCAAGCCATGCTCGCTTTTCTTCACGGGTAAATACTTCCGGCTTTTCTGTAAATGTTCTCTCCCATTCACCATCTGCCAGCAGATCCATGTATTCATCACCGATATACAGATCAATGGCATTGTCTCTATCGGCACGTCCGATTTTCTCCTTAAACGGCAGATTCAATACCTTTGGACTCTGACGCAGGAACCAGTTATCTGCCTTCTGACCTGCCAGACGGGTACAATGGATACGGCTCTGCTGACCTGCGCCGATACCGATAGCCTGTCCGCCCTTCGCATAGCATACAGAATTGGACTGTGTATATTTCAGTGTAATAAGCGCAATCACCAGATCGATTTTGGCTGATTCCGGCAGTTCTTTACTTTCAGTAACGATATTGTTCAGCATCTCTTTGTCAATAACCAGTTCATTTCTCCCCTGTTCAAATGTAATGCCGAATACTTCCTTGTGTTCCACTGGTGCCGGACAATAGGACGGATCAATCTGGATAACATTGTAATTGCCCTTTTTCTTGGCTTTCAGCATTTCAAGTGCCTCCGGTTCATAGCCCGGTGCAATGACACCGTCTGAAACTTCACGCTTGATCAATTTGGCAGTTGCCACATCACACACATCCGACAGGGAAATAAAATCACCGAAAGATGACATTCTGTCAGCACCGCGGGCACGGGCATAAGCATTGGCCAAAGGTGTCAGTTCACCCATATCATCAACCCAGTAAATCTTTCTCTCAACGTCAGTTAACGGCAGACCAACAGCTGCACCGGCAGGGGAAACATGTTTAAAAGAAGTTGCCGCAGGAAGTCCCGTTGCTCTCTTTAATTCACTAACCAGCTGCCAGCCGTTGAAAGCATCCAGAAAGTTGATATATCCCGGACGTCCGTTTAAAACAGTAATCGGAAGTTCTCCCTCATTCATAAAAATACGGGATGGTTTCTGATTCGGATTACAGCCATATTTTAATTCTAATTCTTTCATCTGATCTACCTCCGATTAGTGATTCTTGTTGATGATTCTTGACTCGTATTTACCAGTTGCAATATCAATAAAACGAACAAAAAGGGAAACTTTATTGTCTTCATTGAGGTTTTCCCAGATTTCTTTTGCCCAGGTATCAATGTCGTTAGTATCAATTTTCACCCATGTCGGCTCGCCCTCAAAACTTGGCAGTGGATTGCCGTCCCCCATATAAGTATGAATAAAATGGCCTTCACCTGCAGGCACGTTGTTATATGCAAATGTATAGCGGTTGCATGAATCCGGATTGCCGTTGTTGCTTTTTAAAATAGACATGGCATAGTTGAATTTTGCATTCTCCACATGCAGGATACCAGAAATACGAGGTGTGTAATTCGGTGCATCCGGCTCAAATTCACGGCTTCTGAGAGACTGCTCGAATGTAAGCTGGCGATCCATACCTTCATAAATGGTATCTGTCTGGTCACCATTTGTCACAATGGTCTTGTTGCCAAGCACTCTGACCGGTGCATAAATAATCAGGCTTGGGTCTTCAAGTTTGGAAGGATCAAAAGCTTCTGTACGAATACCTTCACCATCTTCTACAAAAACACGATTTCGGCTGTTGACGCTTCTTCCCATAATAAAATAAGCTGTAACCGCTTTGCTTCCATCAGCAGAACGACCAATGATAATACCTCTGCCCGGATAAGATGTAGATGACAGTTCCTGACTGATTGCTACCATTTTCATGAATATTCCTCCTATGTCATGTGTATATGCGGAAAATCCGCCGCTAACAGTTTTTCTTATTATTATCTGCAAAGATTATAACAACCAATTTCGGTATTTGCATAATCTATGCTTATAAAAAAGGATTGTCAATATAGTCCTGCTTATGTGCAAGCTCTATATGACAACCCCATTTTAACACTTGTTATCTTATTTGACAACAGCCATAGTTTTTTGACAGCATTATTATTTCAGCATCCGTTATATTAGCATTCCTAATATATATTCATTCTGCACCAATTCTGTCAAAAAATCAGCGCCTGACGCTGCAGAATACACAATCCATTTTAGTATGCTTTGCCCCAGTAAACCATCTTCTTAGCCGGACGTCCGCAGCATACGCATACATCGGATAAATGTTCCTGTGCAAATGGCATACATCTGGATGTTGCTGTTGTTTCTTCTTTGATCTTGTCTTCGCAGGCACGATCACCGCACCACATCGCTTTCACAAATCCAGGCTTATTGGCAATAATATCCTTGAATTCATCATAGTTTGTGGCTACATAAGTGTGTGCATCTCTGTGTGCACGTGCCTTTTCAAACATATCGGACTGGATCTGTTTCAGCAGTTCATCCACCTTTGTTTCAAGTTCATCCAGGCTAACAACAATCTTTTCACCTGTATCACGGCGAGCCAGGACAGCCTGATTCGCTTCGATATCCTTTGGCCCGATTTCAACACGAACAGGGATACCGCGCATCTCTGCCTCTGCAAATTTCCAGCCAGGTTTGTTGTCTGTTGCATCCAGTTTCACTCTGAAACCGCTGAGTCTGTTTTTCAGTTCTTCTGCTTTCTCAAGGACACCTTCCTTGTGCTGGGCAATTGGAATAACAATCACCTGTGTCGGAGCGATCATTGGAGGCAGGACAAGACCATTGTCGTCACCGTGAACCATGATAATAGCACCGATCAGACGGGTTGTCATACCCCAGGATGTCTGATGGACATACTGCAGTTTATTTTCTTTATCTGTGTACTGAATGCCGAAGGCTCTTGCAAAACCATCACCGAAGTTATGGCTTGTACCGGACTGAAGGGCCTTGCCGTCATGCATTAATGCTTCGATGGTATAGGTTGCTTCTGCACCGGCAAATTTCTCCTTCTCTGTCTTCTGACCTCTGATAACAGGCATAGCCAGTACCTGCTCACAGAAATCCGCATAAAGATTCAGCATCTGCTCTGTTCTCTCTTTGGATTCTTCTGCTGTAGCATGGGCGGTATGGCCTTCCTGCCACAGGAATTCTCTGGAACGCAGGAACGGACGTGTCTCTTTTTCCCATCTTACAACGGAACACCACTGATTGTACATCTTTGGCAGATCACGATAGGACTGGATTTCTTTGGCATAGAAATCGCAGAATAATGTCTCGGATGTCGGGCGGACACACATTCTTTCCTGAAGT
>NZ_JBBMEK010000232.1:0-5303 GCF_040096555.1 Coprococcus intestinihominis
AAGAGCAGCGATTTGGTGTTACCCACAAGGAGAAGATCAAGAAAATCAAAGAGAATGTGGATGTATTGACATTGACGGCCACTCCGATTCCGCGAACGATGCATATGAGCCTGATCGGTATTCGGGATATGAGTCTGCTGGAGGAAGCACCGGTGGATCGTCAGCCGATTCAGACTTATGTGATGGAATATAATGATGAATTGATCCGGGAGGCTATCATGAGAGAACTGGCCAGAGGCGGTCAGGTGTACTATGTGTATAACAGAGTCAATGGTATTGATGAAATCGCTGCGGGATTGTCAGAACTTGTGCCGGATGCTTCAGTGGCCTATGCCCATGGACAAATGAGTGAGCGTGAGCTGGAGAAAATTATGTATCAGTTTATTAACGGGGAAATCGATGTGCTTGTCTCAACCACGATTATTGAGACAGGGCTTGATATTTCCAATGTCAATACAATGATCATTCACGATGCGGATAAACTTGGACTTTCACAGCTTTATCAGCTGAGAGGGCGTGTCGGACGATCCAACAGGACATCCTATGCTTTCCTCATGTACAAACGTGACAAAATGCTGAAGGAAGTGGCAGAGAAGCGTTTATCGGCAATCAGAGAATTTACGGAATTGGGTTCGGGATACCGGATCGCAATGAGGGATCTGGAGATCAGAGGTGCAGGTAATCTGCTTGGTGAACGGCAGAGTGGACATATGGAGGCTGTAGGATATGATCTGTACTGCAAGATGCTTAACCAGGCTGTGATGGAGGCGAAGGGCGAAAAGATTCAGGAAGACTTCGAGACATCTGTTGATATTGATATTGATGCTTTTATCCCATCTGCCTACATTAAAAATGAATTTCAGAAGCTGGATATGTATAAGCGAATTGCGTCGATACAGAATGCGGATGAATATGGTGAGATGTTGGATGAGCTGATCGATCGTTTCGGGGAATTGCCGAAACCGGCGGCCAATCTGCTTCTTGTGGCGTTGATCCGTGCAGAGGCCCATGCAGCCGGTGTTGTTCAGTTGGTGCATAAGGAAAAAGAGACCAGGATCTATATGCATGAGCGTGCAGACGTGGACGTTGCGGCTATTCCGGATTTTCTGGCTGAGTACGGCAGAAGGATCCAGTTTAAGGCAACAGCAAAGAATCCGTATTTCCTTGTAAATATGAATGGCTTCAAAGGTCAGGGGCTGCTTTTGGAAGAAAAATCATTGGTAGAGAATATGCTGAGAATTCTCTGCCATAAAGAGCTTAATTAGAAAAGCTATTGATTCAGAGCCATGAATGGTGTAAAATAAATCATTATGGAATACCAAGTTTTAGATAAGGAGAAGGACAGAATGGCTAGAAAGAAAAAGAATGATTTCTGGGATGATGTAGAAGATTTGAATACTGTTTCAGATAATGATCAGACCGGAGATGATGATACAGCAGAGGTTGCTGTGGATGAAGAATGGTCAGCTGTAAAGAGCCTTCCGCTGAAGGTGATCATGCGTTTTCTGCTGATGGTATCGTGTCTGGTGGCACTTGTGTCAGCCTATATCGCTTATGAATATGTGAATGATCGTTATGCCGGCGGCAGCTACAGCACAGATTTCTTTGACAGTGCAAGTTTTGCAGATGAATATAACAAGAGTATGGATCAGCTTTTGCAACTGGTACAGGCAATGGAGGCAGATCCTTCTGTGACCCAGGCAGGCAATGAAGAACTGCTGACAACGCTTGTTGAGAATTATATGGGCAAGGATACGAACTTCTCATTTATGATTCTGGACAGTGACAAGTATCGTATTGCTGCCAGCGGTGACGATGCGAAGGATCGTATTGAAGGAAGCAATCACTATGTGGCTATTTCCAATGCGGATGGCCAGACCAGCATTCAGAGCCCGATTGCAGGCAAGCTTCTGAACAAGGATGCATGGACCAAGGTCCTTTCGGAGACCAGCAATAAGTATATTATATATTCAGCTGTCGATAATACCCTGGCACAGCCGGATTCATTTTACAAGGCAGAGCTGTCATTCGAGAAAATGGGTGAATATTTTGGTGCTGCAAGATTTGTTGGCATCATAGCAGCCGTCATTTTTGTCATTTGTCTCATTTTCTGTATTATGTCAACAGGTATGAAGCGTGGCTACGACGGTGTTTGTCTGACATGGTGGGACAGAGTCTTTACAGAGATTGCACTGGTGGTGATGATTGCAGTGGCAATTGCCCTGGGCATTGGTGTTCGCAAGCTGATGAAGATGGATGGGGATCTGTATCATTATGGTGCAGCAGCACTGGCAATTGTGACTTATGGATGGGTGATCCGTTCCTATTTCAGTATTGTCAGACGTATCAAAGCCGGACGTCTTCTCAGATGTTCCATTATCGGAACGATTGTGGGCGGTATCAGCCGCGGTATTGGCAAGCTGCCGTCTCCATTGAATGTGATTGTTGGTGTAGTGATCCTGGTTGTTATTAACGGTGGATTGATTTATGGTGTTATCTTCATGCGTCAGTATACAGTTAAGGGTATTCCGGTTATGTTTATTGCAGCGCCTGTTATCTTTATCATAGAATTGCTTGCATTGCTTGTACATAGTGGCGGCAGTGATGATGAAGATGACGAAGTCGAGGAAGAGACAGAACAGGAACCGGTTGATGAAGAAGATGATGTCCGAATTGCAGCAGCACCTGGAAGAAAGAATACACAGGTTCAGGAGACTGAGCGTGTGCAGAATACACCGGCGAATGATGAACCGATGGATTGGGAAGCAATGGATCTTGGCAAGGCGATTGCGGAAGCAGAGCGCAGTCAGACCCAGAAGAGACAGAATACATCTGCAGATATTCTCAGTGAGCGGACGGTACTGAATGTGCAGGATGACATGACCGAAGGAATGACTGGCTATGTGGCATCTAATGTTGTGGATGTAACAGACGGAAAGACAGAAGTTCTTTCTGTTGAGGATGTAGAGAAAGCTATCAGAGAATCAGGACTGACACCTGAGATTCAGCCGCGTCCACAGGCACAGCCGGTTCAGACAGCACAGACGGTAAGACCTGCTGAAGAAACAGTTGTGAATATGGCACCTGTGAAACCGGTGAAAGAACAGCCGACAGCAAAACAGCCAATTATGGAAGCAGCAGATGACGGCAGAGTGAATTTTGTACAGCTCAACAAGGATGTCCGTAAGGAATTCAGAGCAGCACTCAAGGCCAGAGGTGTCGGCGTCACAGTGCGTGCGCCGGAGAAACCGGTGATTATTGATATCGACAGAAACAGTCTGAAGATGATTATTACAGATATCTTTACGCAGATTGAGCGTTTCTCAGCAGACAATGAGCGTGCATACGTGGAAGTTTATCGTCAGGACGGCAAGGTGGTTTACATTGTGAAGATTACCGTTGCTCCGGATAAGACGGAAGAAGCGGTCAAGGCCGCTACCGGTGACAACAGTTTTGACAATGCAAGAAAGATTGTTGAAGCGAATGCAGGACGTTTTGTTGTGGCGTTTGATAATGGCATGATGAAAGCCGGCATGATGATTGATGCTGCGGAATAATTCGTCATAAACATATAGAATTTGTAACTGTTCAGAGCCAAGCAAAATTTCAAAAACAGGTATAAAATGCTTGCATTTTTAAGGCTGTTTTTGAAATTTTATTTGGCGGATACGCCACACCGATGAAATGCGTAGCATTTTGGAGGTTGGCTCTGAACAGTTACTAGAATTTTAATAATGGGATTTGAAAAGAGTGATAATATAGGCTTCTTTCAAATCCCATTTTGCTTATGTGTGGTATTTTTAATCCTCTTCAATGACCTGTATTTCCAGGTAATCAAAGTCAATACTGTCAATGAAATTATCCTGTGTGAATCTGGTTTTGCTGTGACGTTTGAAGTCACGAATATTTATATCAAGCCAGATGGGTTCGGAAAGGTCAAAGGTCTGGCAAATTTCTGTAACAGCCCGAAATATTTTGGTTGTTCGGGATTCTTCGGAATCGTTGCAGACGACCAGATCATTGGTCATACGATTGTGAAGAAATGTTTTTCCCCATAAACGGAACATAAATACGCACCTCCTGTATGAACATCATAACGATAACCTGTGTGGATGTCAATTGAAAACTGTAATTTCACACCGCCAGTTTTTGGATTGCTGTGGATTTTCGCGGCTGTTTATGGTATGATTATCATCGGGAAATTTCGACATTTCACAAAGGAGTACGAAATGGAAAGATATATATATATAAATTACGCATATGAAGATTATGAATATGTGCAGAAAATTATTGAAGATATTGAGAAGACAGGTGTGAAAGTTTATCACGGCAACGGAAGCGAGGAAAGGGTGGCAGGCAGTTTGTGTGTCCTTCATTTCTGGACACCGGCGGCACACACTTCCAAGAGTTATCGGAAAATTATGAATTACACGCTGAAGCATGAACTGGATACGATGCTTTTCCATCTGGATGGGGCACAGATGGCCTCAGAGGTGGATGTTCAGCTGGATGTGCTGCATGCATTGTTTAAGTACAAGTACCAGATGCTGAGCCTGAAAGCAGCAGATGCTGAAACAGAGGCGGCGGTAATTAAGAATGAATCAAAGAATACAGAAACTATAACAACAGCAGCAAAGGGAGAAAATACAGCGGTTGTTGAAATAAAAACTGTTGAATCCAAGCCGGAAGTTGTAGAGGCCAAATCTGTAGATGAACTGAAAAAAGCAATGGCTTCTTCAGAACCGAAAGTTATTAAATTCAATGCAGATTCGGCGACAGAATCAAAGGCTGCAGAAAAAGAACCGGAAATAGTAAACGAAAAGATTGCCGAAGAACAGCCAGATCAGTCTCAGCAGAGTGAACCGGCTAAAGCAGTCGAAGAATTGACCACAAGAGATGCTTTATTTGCTGAGGGTATGCGGATCCTTGAGAATGGCACCACAAGAGAAGACGGCGTTAAAGCATTTAAGTGCCTGAGACAGGCGGCCAGCCAGGGGCATACGGAAGCCCAGTATCAATTGAGTGTCTGCTATGACAGGGGCATTGGTGTCAGAAGAAATATCACAGAGGCGGCCAAGTGGTGTCAGATGGCAGCATTCGGCGGTCATGCCAAGGCACAGAGTGAGATTGGTTACTGTTATGAATACGGACAGGGGGTTGTCCGTAATATCAAAGAGGCTGTCAGCTGGTATGAGATGGCTTCTGCCCAGGGGAATATTGAGGCCAAGAACAACCTGGCATTCTGCTATCAGAAGGGCAGAGGCGTACATAAGGATGTCAAAGAGGCCATTCGACTCTATGGA
>NZ_JBBMEK010000233.1:0-5273 GCF_040096555.1 Coprococcus intestinihominis
TGCAGGGATCAGTTGTTACTTCTTTTATTAGCTGAGACCGGATTTCGCATTGGAGAGCTTTTAGGGGTACGTTATGTGGAGGACATTGATTACCAGGGGTGTCGGATACGCGTTGAACCAAGAGTAGACAATGAAAATAAAGTGCGTGCAAAATATGAGGAAGACAGGTGGGCAAAGGTTAGCAAAGATACTTTTGACATTCTGCTCTTTTACTATGCTAAGTACAGAAAATTATTGCGAGAATCAGAATATTTGTTTATTACATTATCTGGAGAACATGCCGGACAAGCGTTAACAGAAGATGCAGTCAATGCAATGCTTCGCCGTTTACAAAAGAAGACACAGATTAAAGTTACATCTCATATGCTCAGGCACTATTTTGCAAACGAGCGTCGGAAGAATGGATGGAGTTTGGAATTGATCAGTCAGGCGCTGGGGCATAGGAATCTACAGACAACTATTAATTATCTGAACATTAGCAATGAAGAGTTGGTTGAAGCAAGTGAAGAGCTTTTTCGCAAAAATGCAGCATTATATATGGCGGACAAATTGTTATAGGAGTTGGTTAAATATGACAATGGAAGTGGTTAATTGTTTTCATGAAGAAAAGAAGAATGTCGAATATTTAGAAAGACAGATAGAGGAGTGCCCGGTAAGGGAAAAGAGATTTATAAAGCGTGGGATAGAGTATTTGTATTTGAAAAATGTGTATGATGTAACAGAAATTGAAGATAGTTTGATTGATTCGTATGCACTATGGCTTCAGGAACATGAAATTAAAGACAGAAAGTTGATAGGTGTATACCAAAAATCTTTACGGGATTGGAGAATGTTTCATAAGCAAAAAGAATTTGTAAAACTAAAAGAAGAGCTGGAAGAATGTGACACAGTAGAACAGACTCTTAAGAACAAAGTGTATGCATTTATGGTGGAGAAGAAGATATATAGTTTGGAAGAAATTGACTGGGATGTCAGGGTGAGTTATGAACAATATCTGGAGAAAACCATAAATAAAAGAAATCGTCCATGGTATCTAAGCGGCTTAGATAAACTAAAGTTATTTGATATTAAAAAAAGAAATAACAGTATAAGGGAAACTAGAATTCGGTTAAAGTATCAAGAGAAGAAAATTTACTTGGGTTATCATCCCGATTATAATTTGGCAAAGGAATTTTACTATTGCAAGGATGCAGAAGGAATTATATGGGATTTTTCAATTAAGACATCACAGAGATTGAAATATCAGATTTTTACAGTTCTAAATTATGCATTAGGAAACTTTTCGGAACGTAAATTACGGCGGGGGTATCTTGCCCCTTTGCATTTCTTTTATGTGTATTGCATAGACAGAGGCATTTCGGATCTAACACAGTTAGAGCAGAACCAGATTGATGAGTATTTTAGTAAAGCAAAAGAAGTTCCGCTTGTAAATAACCGATATCCTCAGATTGTGGATAAAGTACAGAGAATCCTTTTTTTACAGGCTAAAGATATCAACTGGGATGCAAATGTATGGTATTTGGAGCGTTTCCAGTTTGATATAACCCGTTATGATCCGACAAGACCGGTAAAACGTATTTCGTTTTTAGATATATTAGATAAACATAACCGAGAATATTTAAAGATGTATGTAAAATATCAGTTGAGTGTAACTGGGGCTTCTGTTCAAAATATATGGGCACGGACGTATATTACAAAAGCTTTTCTGCGTTTTCTTGATCAAAAAAAACTTGCAGTAGATAAATTGACTGCAGCAGAGATTGATTTATATATGAGAGAATTGCAAAAGGAATGTGTTGAAATTGCAACATTTAACGATAAGGTGGCTGAAATCCATTGCTTTTTTAGGTTCCTGACAGCGAGGGGACATTATAGCAAGGTTCCTTTTTATCCAGAATATTATATAAAGCGGGAACCAGTACCGCATCATTATCGGTCTGTACCACAGAATACGGTGACGGAGATCTTACAGAATTTAAACCAGTTGCCAGAAGACATGAGGCTTATGTATCTGCATTTATGGTGTTTAGGGTTACGAATCAATGAAGTATGTTCCATAAAACGGGAAGGATATTATCTGAAGGAAGGGGTTGCTTGGCTTAGGATTTATCAGCACAAAATGAAGATGGAAAAGGTAATTCCAATCCCGATGATATTATATCGTAGCATGATGGTTTATATAGAACGAAAGAAAATCGGTATAGACTCATATGTGTTCCAAAATTCCAAAGGAGGACCATTTTTGTCAACACACTATTGGCATGAAATGGTGGCATGGTGTAAAAAACAGGGAATCAGATGCGGAGATCATGTGTTCCAAACGCACGATTATCGGCATAGTGTAGCTACAGCCTTATACGAACGTGGGGCATCCATACAGGCAATCCGGGAATTTTTAGGTCATAAACATGAAAATATGACAAGACGGTATATTGACTGTATTCAGAAACATGTGGATATGTCAAGTGAACAATATTATAAAGAACAGAAAAGTTTGGTAAGCGAATGGAGAGGAAGTGACAAAGATGGAAACTAGGATTTACATAAAAGATCTTCCTTGCTATCAGAGAAAAGGAAGTATTTCTGAAAAAAATATTAGAGTTATGGAACAACATTTTTATAATTTGGATCTTTTGACAATGGAAGGGCAGAAAAAGGAAATGGAAACATTCATACGAAGCCGCGGAGAAGAGTTGAGTATGTCTACCGTAAATGGAGACATAATTCTTTACAATCTACTTGCTAGATTTATGAAAGCTAAATATCCGTTTCTGCACAGTTTCAGGGCAATACCAGAAGAAGTCCTTGTTAAGAAATTTAAGGCATGGCTATTAAATCATGGATATCAAATCACGCGAAAGCATCATATGAAAAGTATGGGTAAGAATTTACAAGAGGATGCGGCACCAATCAAGTATCTACGTCTTCTGCTTCGTTATTTGGAACCAGAAGATAAACGGTCAGAATGGGAAAAAGATGTGTGGAAACTGGAAAATTTGGGGTTTGAGGTCAGACAGAATCCGATAGATGTGATAAGGACAATAAAATTTACTGGAATCATACAGGAGACAATAAGGGAAGAGGTAAAACGGGCATCTTATATTCGGATTAAATATTTATCGGTAGGTTCGCTACAGGGAGAGATACGTGCGGTAAGACGGTTTTCTGAGTTTCTTGCCAAGAGAAATCCAGAAATTAAAAGTTTAGGCGAAGTAGGGCGGTTAAATATTGAAGAATACTTGACTTACATCAACCTGGAAAGAGGTCAGGAAAGAAACTTAAAAACAGAAATGGCAAATTTAAAAAACATGCTGCAGCAGGTTGGAAAAGTGATTGACAAGCCCAAGTTGGGGAAATTGTTTATTAAGCAGGATATGCCAAAAGCACCGGAAGTAGCATTTAAAATTTATTCTGACGAGGAAATAAAGCGTTTGAATTATTATATTGTCAATATGGAAGAACAGGTGGCACGTGCGCTGATCCTGCATCAGATGCTTGGCGGAAGGATTTCTGATACACTTACCTTGCGAACAGACTGCTTATATCAGGAAAACGGGCATTATATTGTTCGAATGTATCAGGTAAAGACCTCTTATTATGAAAAACCGATTCCAGATGATGTGGCTAAGTTAATTCAAAAATCCATGGAGTATACATACGAAAGGTATGGGGGAACGGAATATGTATTCGTAAATGAGTCGAACCCTTCCCTGCCGTTTCAATATTCTATGCTGAAACACCGTGTATATACATTGATACACGAAAATGATATTTGCAAAGACAACGGAGAACGAATGGGCTTTGCCACACATTTATTCCGGCACTGTTATGGCATGAAACTTGTGGAACTGCATCTGGATGATGCTGCTATTGCACATCTATTAGGGCATAGAGGAGTGAATACGGTATATAGGTATCGGCGGGCAAGCGGAAAGCTATTGGTAAAGGAAACCGAAGAATTAAGAAAGACGATGGATGAGATTTTGAGTGAAATTATTAAGGAGTGGGATGGATATGAGCAAGTATTCCAAAATGGTTGAGTCTAATCAAAAGGCAAGTAAGGAAAAAATAGACTGCGCAATCCGCACAATCAAAGAAATGCTGGATAAGGAAGAGCAACTTTTGGTCTGTGAACTAGTCCGGAAAACAGGATTGTCAAGGGCTTTCTTCTATAAGAATCCGACTGTAAGCAAGTTTTTGAATGAGGCAAGACAGAAGCAGGAAGGCAAGGTGTTCCATCAGAAAAAGAAAGTGATTCTGGATTATGCTCTGGAGCGGCAGAATGAGCTGATAAAAATGGAGTATGAAAAATCTCAGAAAGAGAATAAGGATTTAAAGGCAGAGAATGAAAAGTTGAAGAAAGCTCTTAAGAAAAAAGAAGTTGCGTTTATTAAAGGATTGTAAAAATGTAAAACAGATAGAATTTTCAAAATATGAGGGAATTCTATCTGTTTTACTAATAGCGGAAAGAAGGGATTAAACCGTCGGCATCTCCATATTAAACAATTTTGTATCATTTTGATCATTAAAATTCACTACATAAATATGTTCTTTTATTTTATTTAGCTCAGAAGTTGAAATATTTGAATCCTCTCCAATACTATTATTTATAAATCGTTGTTTTACCTGTTCTTTGTCTTCTTCAATATCTAGGGTATAATTATATATAATCAATTCGGATCCGTTTTCTTTTAGTGAATAAAAAATATGTTCCCACCACCAAGAATCAGATTTCCCTATTGACATTCCATAAATTATAAATAGTTTTGTATTTAAAAAATCACTAGAATATCTTATGTCTGCCCTCGTCCAGTAAGATTTTATAAAAAATCGATCTTCATCTGTAAATTCATTGTATCCTTTGCGCTCATATCCAAAAAGAATGGATTTAGGAATCGACTGAATTCCGTTTGGATGTACAATATCTAATATTACATTTGAATACAATATATCATTATTGATTTTAAAGTGAAAATTATTAGATGATGTTTTATAAATAACAGGTTTAAATTGTTGTCTATCCAAATCAATATAGTTATCTAATAAGCTTGTATAATTAAAATTATAAAATTTAAAAACAAACAATTGATGGTGTCCATTTTTGATCACATTCTTAGAAAAATTCATATTTTGCAAACTGTCTGTATCAAGATCCCCCAATATATTTTCTAAAGAATTTATGGCCCAATTATATTTCGTTGCATTTGATCCTATTTCTTTTATGACTTCAGTAGTAACAATGTTGGATAAGAACATGGAAAATAATGTTTGTA
>NZ_JBBMEK010000234.1:0-5249 GCF_040096555.1 Coprococcus intestinihominis
CAATATCGTCCACACCGAGATTGTCCACACAGACAGCCACACTGATAATATCTACAATAGAATCAATGGCACCTACTTCATGGAAATGCACTTCTTCAATCGGCAGGCCATGGGCTTTAGACTCTGCTTCCGCAACAATCATAAACATTTTTTTCGATAATGTCTTAACATGCTCATTCTCAAGTCTATCAATCACTGCGAATACATCATGAATATTTCTATGTACATGCGCATGATGATGACCATGGCCGTGATCATGATGATGATGGTCATCATCGTGGTGATGATGTTCGTGATCGTGGTCATCATCATGGTGGTGATGTTCGTGGTCGTGGTCATCATCGTGGTGATGATGTTCGTGATCGTGGTCATCATCATGGTGATGCATATGGCCTTCATCATATTCCGGCTGATCTGGTATCAGCACATCAAAATCGCAGGCATCAATACCACACTTGCTGCTTCTGCCGATTTTTACCTCATAACCATCCACATGCAGTGAATCCAATGACTGTTTTAATACTTCCGGGTCTGCCCCAAGATCTAATAATGCACCAACCGTCATATCCCCGCTGATACCCGAAAAACATTCCAGATATAAAACTTTCTTGCTCATTTTACAAATCCCCTTATCTTTATACTTAAATTACAATAGACTGCTCAAAATCAATTTCTCAGGCAGGCACTGCTTCATCTATATGATATTGCCGTCAAATCCCCGTCTCTCTTATTCCGGCTTATAGGCTTTGACTGCCAAACGGTTAATCTGTGTACTGATATAGCCGGCACCGTAACCATTATCAATATTGACAACAGTAATGCCATTGGAACAGGAATTCAGCATAGTCAAAAGTGCTGACAGACCGCCGAAGTTCGCACCATAACCAATAGAAGTCGGAACAGCAATCACCGGTACCTCAACAAGGCCCGCCAGAACACCGCCAAGTGCTCCCTCCATACCGGCAACAGCAATAATACAGTTGGCTTTGCGAATTTCTTCCAGTTTGGCAAATAAACGATGAATGCCTGCAACACCCACATCATAAAATCTATCAACGTTGGTGCCAAAATATTCCGCCACCTGTGCTGCTTCTTCAGCAACTGCAATATCTGCCGTACCGGCTGTACAGACAGCCACACGGCCAATTCTTTCCTTTCCGGGCTTCTCAATCTTCAAAATTCTTGACAGCGGATCATAAGTCACTTCCGGTATAACGGCTTTCACTAGCTCATACTGATGCTCAGAAGCGCGCGTACCGAGTACCTCTGTATCAGTTTTATAAAATGTCTCATAAATCTTCAGCAAATGCTCATCCGATTTGCCACTGCAAAATACAACCTCGCCGAATCCGGAACGAATCTGCCGATGATGATCCAACTTGGCAAATCCCAGATCCTCATAAGGCAGCTGCTTTAATTCCTTAGCTGCCTCTTCCAGTGAAACCTTATCATTTTTCACATCTTCCAGTAGCTTTAAAACGTCCATATTGTCCCTCCCCATGCAAAACGAAAGCCACGAAAACGTACTGCGCTAAACCATATCTCACACATATGGGTATTCACGCTCAAACGCCTTCGTGGCCTTGATATGTAACTGTTCAGTTATCTTTATTCTATATCGTCTCTCTAAAATTCACAGCCGGCTTCGTACCGGACTTTTCTCACTCATTCTAACATATCAGCGAATAAGCGTCAATTATAACTCCTACTATGGTTATATGTTTTTAGACTGATGTTATGCCAATATTGCGTGATGACTATTTAGCCGGTGCTGCATTGGTGATAAATGCATCATAGATGACTTTGATCGCATCCTCGAAATACTTCTCTTTCACACCGATAATAATATTCAGCTCACTGGATCCCTGGTCGATCATCTTGATATTGATATTGGCACTGGCAAGGGCATTAAATACCTTGCTTGCGACACCACGCGTATCTCTCATACCGCGTCCCACAACCGCGATCAGTGCCAGACCGGATTCAAGATCCAGAAGATCCGGATGAACTGCACGGTGAATACCTGAGATGACCTGCTGCTCTTTGTGCTCAAACTCTGACTGGTGTACAAACACAGTCATTGTATCGACGCCTGACGGCATATGTTCGAAAGAAAGATTATTATCCTCAAATACCTGCAGAACTTTTCTGCCAAATCCGATTTCGGAGTTCATCATATCTTTTTCAATATTAATCGATGCAAAGCCTTTCTTGCCGGCAATACCGGTAATTGTATGCTTCGGTTTACGGCATGTGCTTTCTACAATCCATGTGCCCAGATCATCCGGCTTATTTGT
Source organism: Coprococcus intestinihominis (assembly GCF_040096555.1). Classification (NCBI taxonomy): domain Bacteria; kingdom Bacillati; phylum Bacillota; class Clostridia; order Lachnospirales; family Lachnospiraceae; genus Coprococcus; species Coprococcus intestinihominis. Next base: position 2,298 of record NZ_JBBMEK010000234.1, read on the forward strand.
GTTGCGGATATTGATCGGAATGCCCTCTTTACGTACCGGGAAAATAGCATCTTCATGCAGTACAGATGCGCCCATGTAAGAAAGCTCACGCAGTTCCTTATATGTAATTGCTTCAATCGCTTCAGGATTCTTGATAATTCTCGGATCTGCCACAAGGAAACCGGAAACATCTGTCCAATTCTCATATACATCCGCATGGACAGCCTTTGCCACGATAGAACCTGTGATATCAGAACCGCCTCTGGAGAAAGTTGTCACCACACCATCATCCTGAGCCCCATAGAAACCAGGCACAACGGCATATTCAACATCTTTCAATCTTGAAGACAAAATCAAATCTGTTCTGTCTGCTTCAAAATTGCCTGCATCATCAAAACGGATAACTGTAGCTGCATCAACGAACTCAAAACCAAGATAATTGGCCAGCACGATACCATTCAGATATTCACCTCTGGATGCGGCATAATTTCTTCCTGCTTTCAGACGGAACTGTTCATGAATTGTCTCAAACTCTTTGTCCAGTGTCAGATCCAGCCCAAGTCCTTCAATAATTTCATCATAGCGGGCCTTGATGTCTGCCAGTGCACCATCAAAATCCTTGCCGGCTTCTGCCAGATCATAGCATCCATATAACATATCTGTAACTTTTGTATCTCCATCAAAACGCTTGCCCGGTGCAGAAGGGACAACAAATCTTCTGTGTGGGTCTGCGTGAATAATATCCGCAACTTTTTTAAACTGTTCGGCACTTGCAAGGGAACTTCCGCCGAATTTTACAACGATCTTCATGATTTAATCCTCCGACAATTTCGAAATAATTTCCTAATTACATAAAATACACTATTTTTATCGATAATCAAGTGTTTTTTTCAAATTTTATGCATTTTTCTTTTATTTTCATAAATACATGTGCTATTATAAACCTTATTACGATACTTTACCACTATAAAACATCAAAAAGCACATGTTTTACATCTTTATCCATACCGATACCGAACAAAAACAGCCTGCATGTGCCTTGACGAATAATAGATGGTCACCTAAAGGAGAGACAAATATGAATTCGAAAAAAATGCAAAGCAATCTGATGCTCTTATTGACCGCTTTCATCTGGGGTGTTGCTTTTGTCGCACAGAGTGTGGGGATGGATTATGTCGGTCCATTTACCTTTAACTCTGTCAGAAATTTTATCGGTGCTTTTGTTCTGCTGCTTTTTATTCCATTACTTGACAAAGTCAACCGACAATCCGCAGCAACCGTCAACGCTTCCAACAGTGATGCGGCCTCTGCCACCGACATTGCATCGACATCCTCCTCATCCGTATCTGACAAGAAAACACTGATCATCGGCGGTATTGTCTGCGGTATCCTTCTGGCAATTGCCAGTTCTTTTCAGCAGGTTGGCATTGTCTACACAACCGTTGGCAAGGCCGGATTTATCACCGCCATGTATATCGTGATTGTCCCGATCCTCGGCCTTTTTGTGGGTAAAAAAGTCCGTCTTATTGCCTGGATCAGTGTCGGACTCTCCGTTATCGGCCTGTACCTGCTCTGCATGACAGAAAGTCTTTCCCTGGGCAAAGGTGATATTCTTGTCCTTATCTGCGCTTTTTGTTTTTCGTTTCATATTATGGTGGTGGACTATTTTTCACCAAAAGTCGATGGTGTCCGCATGTCCTGCATTCAGTTTTTCACCTGCGGCATCATCTGCGGCATACCTGCCATGCTTACAGAATCACCGAATCTCCATGCCATTCTGACAGCATGGCAGCCTCTCCTTTATGCAGGTGTACTTTCCTGTGCGATAGGTTATACGCTGCAGATCGTGGCACAAAAAAATACAGATCCCGTTATTGCCTCACTCCTTATGAGTCTGGAATCTGCATTTTCATTGTTAGCCGGATGGATTATCCTGCATCAGTATCTGTCTCCGAAAGAACTCTTCGGCTGTCTGCTGATGTTTGCCGCTATTATGCTTTCTCAAATCCCTGAGAAAAAGTCTGTGGCCGCTTAGCCGAATTTGCCAGTCATTTCATCTGAAAATTTCAATGCCTGCTTACTCTAGTACTTCGGCAGTTCAACAGGCCCGGCATACCGAACACCATTTTCTTTCAGCCACTGCCGCCGTTCCCGGTAATCCGGCAGATACGTTTCGACGATCTGCCAGAAAGCCGCAGAATGGTTCATTTCCCGCCGGTGGGCCAGTTCATGGACAATCACGTAATCCATAACCCTCTCCGGCATCAGAAGTAGCCGCCAGTTAAAATTCAGGTTTCCCCGACTGCTACAGCTTCCCCACCGTGTTTTCTGATCACGGATCGTGATCCTGCCGTAAGACACTTTCATTCTTGCCGCCCAAAAAGCCGTCTTTTGATGGAATCTTTCAGCCCCTTCTGTCCGAAGCCATTGTTCCGTCACATATTCCGGAATTTCCATCATTTGCGGACGTGGTTTTTCCACAAGTGCAGTCAAATATTTCTCAGTTATCCACCGTTCTTTTTCATTGATAAACCATTCAATATACGCTATCTTCATCCGCCTTGGTGCACGAATCAGAAGTTCCGCTCCGCCCTCCGGAATTTTTCTTATCTCAAGCCCTAAGGAACGTCTGTCTGAACGAATCAGCCGGCAGGATATAGACAAATCATTCAGAATCAGTATATTTTTTCTTAAATTTAATACCATTTGTATCGCCGCATTCTATCCTTTATTGTTCACATAGGTTTTGGCTCATTATTCACTCAAATTCCTGTTTCTGTTTGTATCCTACCAAGCGCCGGAATAGGCAATGGTCACACTGCTGTTAGCCGCACCGTCCGCCATAGCTTCCTGAATTCCTTTTCCCTCGCAGATAGCATAAAGAAATCCTGCAATAAAGCTGTCGCCTGCCCCCATGGTATCCACCACTTCGCAAGGCACAATACCACCATAATAAAACTTCTCGCCGTCATA